>JAOPVF010000075.1 GCA_025963195.1 Mycobacterium sp.
CGCGGCACCTCAAACGCGAAGGTTTGGTGCCGCCCCGCGATCTGGTGTTCGCCTTCGTCGCCGACGAGGAAGCCGGCGGCAAGTACGGCTGCCAATGGCTGGTGGACAACCGCCCCGACCTGTTCGACGGCGTTACCGAGGCCGTCGGAGAGGTGGGCGGGTTCTCGCTGACCGTGCCGCGCCGCGACGGTGGTGAGCGGCGGCTCTACCTCGTCGAGACCGCCGAAAAGGGCATGAGCTGGATGCGTCTGACCGCCCGTGGTCGCGCCGGGCACGGCTCGTTCGTGCACGCCGAGAACGCCGTGACGATCCTGGCGGAGGCGGTGGCACGACTCGGCAACCACCAGTTCCCGCTCGTCTTGACCGACCCCGTCGCGCAGTTCCTGACCGCCGTCGGCGAGGAGACCGGGTACGAGTTCGACCCGGCTTCTCCCGACCTGGACGGCGTGGTCGCCAAGCTGGGGCCGATCGGCCGCATCGTCGGCGCGACGTTGAGGGACTCGGCCAACCCGTCGATGCTCAAGGCCGGCTACAAGGCCAACGTCATCCCGGCCACGGCGGAGGCGGTGGTGGACTGCCGGGTCCTCCCGGGACGTCAGGCAGCGTTCGAGGCGACCGTCGACGAACTCATCGGCCCGAACGTCAGCCGGGAGTGGATCACCCAGCTGCCCTCCTACGAGACCACCTTCGACGGGGACCTGGTGGACGCCATGAACGCCGCCCTGTTGACCGCCGACCCCGACGCACGCATCGTGCCCTACATGCTGTCCGGCGGTACCGACGCGAAACACTTTGCGCGCCTGGGTATTCGCTGTTTCGGCTTCAGTCCGCTGCGGCTGCCGCCCGAGTTGGACTTCGCGGCGCTGTTCCACGGCGTCGACGAACGGGTACCCGTCGACGCACTCGAATTCGGCACCCAGGTGCTCGAGCACTTCCTGTTGCACTGCTGACCCGTTCGATCACCGAAAGGAATCATCCATGAGCACGCCGTACGACAAGTTGCCCAAGCTGCCCGGTTTCACCTTGACCTCCGAATCGGTCAAAGACGGCCAACCGCTGGCAGGAGACCAGGTCAGCGGCATCATGGGCGCAGGTGGCTCCGACATCTCGCCACAGCTGAGCTGGTCGGGGTTCCCCGAGGAGACCCGCAGCTTCGCGGTCACGATGTACGACCCGGACGCACCGACGGGATCGGGGTTCTGGCACTGGGCGGTGGCCAACCTGCCCGCGACGGTGACCGATCTGCCCGCAGGCGTCGGTGACGGCAGCAGCAGTGGATTTCCCGGCGATGCGATCACGCTGGCCAACGACGCCAGCCTGCGGCGCTTCATCGGCGCTGCCCCGCCTGCCGGGCACGGCCCGCACCGCTACTTCATCGCGGTGCACGCGGTCGACGTGGAGAAGCTGGACCTGCCGGAGGGCGCCACTCCGGCGTACCTGGGCTTCAACCTGTTCAGCCACGCGATCGCCCGCGCCGTCATCCACGGCACCTACGAACAGAGCTGACCCGACCGGCGTCACATCCGGTGCGCGCTGATCGACGATTGCGACCGGACGTGTAGGCGGGTGCGGTCGGCACGGAACAGGTCGACGGAGTATTCCACCGCGCGCCCGTGCTGGTCGTATCCGGTGCGCGCCACCTTGAGCACGGGTGTTCCTGCCGGCCGGCCAAGCACGACGCCTTCTGCCATCGAGATCGATGCGATCTCGATCGATTCGTCGGCCACCCGGATCTGGACACCGAACTGTGCCGCCAGGGTGCGGTAGATCGACGTCATCTCGGTGCGCAAGACGCCGGCCAGTTCGGCGCGCAGGTACATCTGCTCCAGCGACAACGTCTCGCCATCGGCGTGGCGCACGCGCAGCAGGGACACCACCGGCTCGGTGTCGCCGAGGTCGAGGGCGGCCCGCACGTGCGGGTTCGGCGACACCAGCCCAGCGCGGATCACCGAGGTGCCGTCGTGGAAGCCCTGCTCGTGAAGAATCTGCGGAATGCCCTTCACGGTGTTGAGGCTGCGCAGCACACTGCGGCTGCTGCAGTGCGACGGTGCGGCCTGCGGTGAGGCATCCCGCGTCGGCACCCGGGTGAGATAAGCACCGCCAGTGCGGCCCTTGACCCGCCGAATCGTGCCGCTCACCTCGAGCAGGTCGAGCGCCTTGCGCACGGTCGTGCGCGATGTCCCCAGCCGCTCGGCGAGTGCCCGCTCCGTGGGCAGGCGAGCCTCACCCCGGTCGGCGAGCTCCTCGGCGAGCCGTTGCAGAGCGCTGTGTGCATGCTCGAGCGCCAGCATGGTGGTGCTCCTTTGGATACTTTGAACCAACCGTAATCCGGCCCGGCGTCGGCCGCATGTCCGGTGCGCGCCCGGAAAGGCGTTGTAACACGCGCTTAACGAGCCGTCGCAAGAACCAGAAATGGTCTAGCGGAATCGTCATCGTCGTGACAGACACCAGCACGCCGCGGATCCGGCTGGCCATGACGATGGCCATGGAAGCCGGGCGCATGGCGCGCGACGCGTTCGATCTCGGCCACCCGCTGGTGCAGATCAAGGCCGACGGATCACCGGTCACCGAGGCGGACCGCCAGATCGAGCTTTACATGCGCGAGGCAGTCTCCTCGGCATTCGTCGACGACGGTTTCGTCGGCGAGGAGTACCCCGACACCGAGGGTGACAGTGGATACCGCTGGATCGTCGACCCCATCGACGGCACGAAGTCGTTCATCCGGGGAGTCCCGCTGTACGCCAACCTGATTGCCCTGCTTCACGGCGACGAGGTGGTGTTCGGCGTGATCAACCTGCCAAGCGCCGACATCATCGTCCACGCCGAGCGCGGAAGGGGATGTTGGCGCAACGGCGTTCGGGTCGAAGTCTCCGACCGCACGGAGCTCGACGGCGCCTACGTGATGGCGACGTGGCTGGAGGACTGGGAACCCGCAGTCATCGCCGACCTGCACCGAAACGGAGTGGTGTTGCGCACCTGGGGTGACGCGTTCGGCTACGCGATGGTCGCTTGTGGCTACGCAGACGCCGTCGTCGACTACACCGCGCGGCAATTCGACCTCGCGCCGATGCCCGTGATCATCGAGGAGGCCGGCGGCCGGTTCACCAGCCTCGATGGTCGCCGCGTCTTCGACGCAGGAAACGGTATCGCCACCAACGGGCGAATCCATGACTCGCTGCTGTCCAGCGTCGGACCGGCAATTCGCAAACGAGAACAGGAATTGGAGTATGAAGGATTTCATCACGGGGCTTGACCGCCGAACCATCGTCATCTTCTTCGGCGGGCTCTACGCGGTGGCGTTGGTGTTCGCGTTGTTCCCCCCGCTGTACCTGTGGGGCAGCGGCACGAGGATGGAGTTCCTCGGCATCCCGTTCGCGATCACGTACTGGATCATCGACGCCGCCGTTCTCGGCCTCACCCTGACCGCCTTCTACGTCGTCGAGAGCATTCGGGGCGAACTCGACGACGACACCACCGAACCTCTCACCGAAACCCTCGGAGGCTGATATGTGGATCATGCTCGGCATGCTGGCCGTGTTCTACGCCATCGTCGTCGCGATTCTGTATGTGACCCAACAGAAGACGATGCCCACGTTCGACGAGTACGCAGTCGGCGGCCGCCGCTACGGTCCCTGGTACGTGGCGATGAGCTACGTGAACTCCTGGTGGCCCGGCTCGACGTTCATCGCCTTCTTCGGGCTGGCCACGGGAGCAGGCGTATTCGGACTGTACGGGCTGGCCTACTCCACCCTCGGAGTGGCGATGATGTACTTCATGGCCACCCGCGCCTGGCGCTGGGGCAAGAAGTACGACCTGCGCTCTCAACCGGACCTACTCGGCAAGCGGTTCGACTCCCGGGCGGTGAAGGTGATCGCCAGCCTTATCGGCATCGTTTCGCTGTTTCCGTGGGTGGTCCTCGGAATGCAGGCGTTGGGAACGGTTTTCGAGCTGGCCAGCGACGGTGCGTGGTCGGTCACTACGTGTCTGCTAATCGGCTTGGCGGTGATCGTCATCCGGCAGTACTGGACCGTGCGGATGGGCATGCGGGGCCTGATCATGACCGACGCGTTCCAGGGCACCGTCGCCTACGTGTTCGCCGCGGTGATCTGCCTGGTCCTATTGTCGGGCGCGGCGGGCGGTCCGATCAGCTTCGCCGCGCTGAACGACGTCGCCGACAAGTATCTGACGCTGCCTGGTGACGGCGACAAGTACGGACCGCTGTACATCTTCGCGCTGATCTTCACCGGTGTGATTGGATCACTGTGCTGGCCAACGAGTTTCCAGCGCATCTACACCGCATCCAGCGTGCGCTCGGTGAAGTCGGGCACGCTGTGTACGGTGCTTATCTCCGGTGTGTTCTACACGCTGTTGATGCTGCTCGGCATCGCTGCCACCGCAATTCCCGGTGTCGTCGACGCCCCGCAGGCCGGCTGGTTCACCATCATGGGCGACTATGGCGGCACCTGGCTGCTGGGTCTTGGCATCACGGTCGTGTTCGCCGCGTCCATGGGCCACATCGACGGCAGTGTTCAGGTGTGTGGTCTGCAGATCGCCAACGACCTGGTCAACAGCGACAAGCGACCGCTGTCGGACAAGAAGCTCACCTACGTCGCGAAGACCTCGATGATGGCGTTCATGGTGCTGGCGGGGATCGTCGCCTACGCGACGTTCAACATGACTCGACTGCAACTGCTGGCACAGATCTCATATCAGGGCGTGGTGCAACTCGCGGTCCCGTTGTTCCTTGGCATCTTCTGGCGCGGCGGCAACAAGCAGGGCGCCGTTGCCGGCATGGCGTCCGGCTTCGTCGTCGCAATGATCCTGACGTGGATCTACCCCGACGACATCCGCGCGCTCGGCAGCCTCACCGGCGGTATCGTCGGAATCGCGGTGAATCTGGCGGTCTATCTGGGCGCGGCGCTGTTCATCGACAACGACGACGCCGAAAAGGCAAGGGTGGACGAGATGTTCGAAGCTGCCAAGACCAAGTTGCGTGCCGTCCCGACTGTCGCTGTGCCTGCGCTCGATGGGTGAGCTGACCGAGGCGGCGTTCCTCGCCGACTTCGCGGAACTGTCGGCAATCGGTGCGACCGATCGGGGCGGGGTGCATCGGGAGGCGGCCACCCCCGCCGACGGGTTGGCGCGGGAATGGCTACGCCAGTGGTTCGTCGAACACGGGCTGCAGTGCCGCGTCGACGCGGTCGGAAACATGTACGGCTGCGCCGAACCCGTGCCCGGCGCACCGTACGTGCTGGTCGGTTCCCACCTCGACAGCCAGCCCACCTCGGGGCGCTTCGACGGCGCCTACGGAGTGCTCGCCGGGGCATACGCGGCGGCGTCGGTCGCCGCCGCGCCGCCAGAAGCGGCCCGGTGCAATGTCGCCGCGGTGAACTGGTTCAACGAAGAGGGGTCCCGATTCTCGCCGAGCCTGATGGGCAGCTCGGCCTTCGTCGGCAAACGCGAAGCGGCCGACGTGCTCGACACCGTGGGGGCCGACGGCATCACCGTGCGGGAGGCGTTGCGCGCCATCGGCTTCGACGGCTCCGACAGCGCCCCGCGGCCCGGCTCGTTCATCGAGATCCACATCGAGCAGGGCCGCACGCTGGTCGACGAGGGACTCGACATCGGCGTGGTGACCAGCAACTGGGCGGCCTACAAGTACACGGTCACGGTGCACGGCGAGCAATCCCACACCGGGGCTACCCACATGCGTTACCGGCGCGACGCGCTGGTGGGCGCCAGCCAGGTGGTCCTTGCGGTACGTGCCGCATCGGACGAAGCAGAGGGTGCGGTGCTGGGGTCGGTGGGACAGCTGACGGTGGAACCCAATTCGCCGGTCGTGGTGCCCTCGCGGGTGCGGCTGGCCGCGGATCTGCGGTCTCTGGACGTCGACCTGCTCAAGCGTGCGCACCAATCCCTGTTGGCGCGCATCGCCGAGATCAACGAGACTGGCGAAGTGGTCGTCAGCGTGGAGTCGGCGACGCTGCGGCAGGCCCTCCCGTATCACGAGGCGGGCGTTGCGCTCGCGGCATCGGTCGCCGACGACCTCGGCCTGCGCTGGCGGACGCTGCCGACCATGGCCGGGCACGACTCGGTGAACCTCCGCGAGCTGGTGCCGACGGTGATGCTGTTCGTTCCGAGCGTGGATGGCATCTCGCACAACGAAGCCGAGTACACCACCGACGCTCAGATGGTCGCCGGGCTGCGGATGTTGACGGCCACCACCCGCCGAATGGTCGCCGGCGCGCTGGATGCGGCCACCGTCCCGTGATCGACGACTTCCTGGACGGCGGCGCCGACGCACTGCGTGCGGCGTACCGCGGGGGTGCCTGCACGCCGGTCGACGTTCTGGACCGAACGCTGGAACGAATCGCCGCGCGAAACCCGGTGATCAACGCGATGGCCTACGTCGATTCGGCGGCGGCTCGTGACGCGGCCCACCAGTCGACGCTGCGCTGGGCGGCGGGCGCGCCGCGGGGACCACTGGACGGTCTGCCCGTGACCATCAAGGACAGCGTGCACGCCACGGGGACGCCGTGGCGCCACGGCTGTGCGGCCAACCGGGACCTGCCCGATTCGGCCTTCGACGCGCCGCCGGCCGCCCGTTTGAAGGAAGCGGGAGCCGTGATCGTGGGGAAGACCACGATGCCCGACTTCGGCATGATGGCCGCGGGTGTCAGTTCGCTGTATGGCATCACACGCAATCCGTGGGACCCGTCGCGCAACACCGGCGGCTCCAGTTCGGGTGCGGGCGCCAGCCTTGCCGCAGGCATCGGGTTCGGCGCGGTGGGGTCGGACATCGCGGGGTCGGTGCGGTTGCCGGCCGGGCACTGCGGGTTGGTGGCGCTCAAACCGACGCAGGGTCGCATCCCGCATCTCGCGCCGTCTACCATGCGGTCGGCCGGTCCGATGGGCCGTACCGTCGATGACGTGATGGCCCTGTTCGACGTGCTGAGCCGCCCCGACCCCCGCGACCCGTGGAGCCTGCCGCCCGAGGAAGGATCGGACACCTCGGATCCGTTGTCGCCCAATGGACTCCGGATCGGCGTCCTGACCGACCTGGGGTACGGAGCAGACGCCGACGACGTGGTGCTGACGGTCGTCGCGGACGCCGCCGCCGCGTTGCGGGACGGAGGTGCCACGGTGACGCCGATGCCGCCGGTGTTCGACGCCGACCCGTATCCGCCGCTGGACCGGGTGTTCCAGGTGCGCGCCGAAACGGAACTGCAGTCCCTCGGTGCCGCCTCTCAGGACCTGGTGCACCCGGTCATCCGGCAGTGGTGTGCGCAGGCGCGCGAGTACAGCGCCGCCGACGTGACCCGCGACGGCGCCGAGGTGGCGGCCGCGGGCGAACGGATGCGGGCGGCCTGCGCCGCGTACGACTTCGTCGTCGCCCCGGTCATCCCGATGGTCGGTTTCGCCGCCGACGAGTGCGCACCCGATCCCTCACGGCCACTGGCACACTGCGGCTTTACGGCATGGTTCAACCAGACGGCTCAGCCCGCCTCGGTGCTGTGCTTCGGACGCAGCGCGGGCATGCCCGTCGGAGTGCAGCTGATCGGTCCCCGGTTCAGCGATCGGCCGGTGCTGCGGCTGACGAAGTGGCTGGAGGGCCGACGGCCGTTCACCCTCGCGTGGCCGCAGTTCCAGGCGGCACTCGGAACGACGGGAGGTTCCCGATGACGACCGGCACGCCGGTTGCCGAACAGTTGCGTGCCCTAGGGTTGTTCGGCGACCTTCCGATCACGGTCGACGCCACTCCGGTGATGGCGAGCCCCAGCTGGTGGGGCGCCGACTCCGAGGGCTTCGACGTGCATGGTCGGGACGAATCGGGCACGGCCCAAACGGCTTTCGTCAAGGTGATGGCCGGACATGCAGGCGCCTACGTGGACCTCGCGCAGGCATTCGCCGCCGCCACCGAGGCCGGCGAAGTGGGTGTCGGACCCCGGGTCTACGCGGCCAGTGCCGCGACCGGGGTGCTCGTGATGCAGAACCTGGTCGGCGCCGCGACGACGGCCACCCTGAACGTGTTCGACGACGATGCGGCGCTGGAGAAGCTGATCGCGTTGCGCAAGCGGGTGCACGGATTCGCCTCGATCACCCGCAGGGCGACGGTGTTCGACGACATCCGTACGTTGTCGGCCCTGGCGGTCTCGCGCGCGGTCGCGCTCCCTGCAGACTTCGACTGGATGCTGCGCATGCTCGACATGGCCGAAAGGCGAATAGTCGCAGCAGGGTTCGACACCGTGCCGTGCCACGGTGACGGCAACGTCTCCAACGTACTGCTGCCCGACGAGGGTGAGATGCTTCTGGTGGACTGGGACGTCGCGGCCGTCATGGATCCGCTGCAGGACCTTGGCGCCTTGCTGGCCGAGGTGCGCCCGTTCGACTCGGCCGCACGTGACGCGTTCGAGATGGCCTTGGGCAGTTTCGATCAGGCGCTGTTCGACCGCGCCCGGGTGTACGGCGTGGCCGACTGCGTGCGATGGGGACTGATCGGCGCGTACGCCGACGCGGCCAGGCCGGGCACGTTGGAGTATTCGAAGTTCTCCGACTGGCAGTTCCTGCGCGCCCGGGCGGGATTGTCCGAGGCCGTATTTCACGATCGATTGAGGAACCTGTGACCGTGACCGACCCGGCAACCGACACCGCGGGCAATCGTGCGGTGGGCACGGCCCGCACTGCCGCCGAACGCCAAGTCGAGGCCGTCTTGCGGCTGATCACCCCGTGGCAGGGTCGCACACTCGAATACGCACCGGTGTTCGGTGGCCTGCAGAACAGCAACTGGCGCATCACCGTCGAGGGCGCCGAGAAGCGCTACTTCTTGAAGGTTCCCGGTGACGGAAGTGACGCGTTCATCGACCGCAAACTGGCCAACGAGGCCGCCCGCCGGGCAGGAGAGCGGGGAATAGGCGCGGAGTTGGTGTACTTCGATCCGGACACCGGCGTGGAGGTCATCGAGTTCCTGGAGGGCTACCGCGCCTGCACCAACGGCGATTTCAAGAATCTCGACACACCGCATCGGATCGTCGACATCTACCGCGTGTTGCACCGCGGCGACCTGCTCAGCGGCACGAAGACGATGTTCGACATGATCGATGAGCACCTCGCGCAGGCGGGGGAGATCGGGGTCCTGCTGCCCGCCGATGCCGAGCTGATCCTTGGCGAGTACCAGGTGGCGAAGTCTGCATTGTTAGCCTCGGGGCTGGATCTGGTTGCCTGCCACAATGATCCGATGCCGGGCAACTTCCTGATCGGCGAGGCCGGGCCGATGAAGTTGGTGGACTACGAGTTCGCGTCGAACAACGAACGCGCCTACGAACTGGCGCTGCTCATCACCGAGATGTTCTACGGCGAAGAGCAATTGCTGGAACTGGTGGAGGACTTCTACGGCCGCACGGATTTCGCGGTTCTCGCACGGGTTCAGGTGTGCGGTGCGTTGGCGGACGTCAAGTGGGGCCTGTGGGCGTGCGTCAACCAGCAGCTCAACTCCACGTGGGATTTCGACTACCACAAGTACGGCTACTGGAAGCTGATGCGGGCCAGGCTGAAGATGACCGATCCGCGGTGGCCGTTCTGGCTGAAGGCGCTGTAGACCTACGACTCGTGTCCTGGGCCCGACGTCGCCGAACCGACGGCGTCGGTGAGCGACGCGAACCCGCCGTCGTGCAGCCGGCGGGCCAGGCCGTCGTGGATGTCCTTGGCCCAAGCGCCGCCCGCGTAGATGAAGCCGGTGTACCCCTGCACCAGCGAGGCCCCCGAGGTGATCCGGTCCCACGCGTCGTCGGCGGTCTCGATGCCGCCGACGCTGATCAGCACCAGCCGGTCGCCGACCCGTCGGTAGAGCCTGCGCAGCACCTCGGCGGAGCGCCGCGCGACGGGGGCACCCGAGATGCCGCCCGGGCCGAGCGCGTCGACGCCCGGGGTCACCAGGCCGTCGCGGGACACCGTCGTGTTGGTGGCCACGATGCCCGCGAGTCCCAGTTCGACGGCGAGGTCGGCGATCGCGTCGACGTCGTCATCGGATAGATCCGGTGCGATCTTCACCAGCACCGGCGTCTGCGTCTGCGCCTTGACCGCGGCCAGGATCGGCCGCAGCGACTCCACTGCCTGCAGGTCGCGCAGGCCCGGCGTGTTCGGTGAACTCACGTTGACCACCAGGAACGACGCCAGCGGGCCGACCAGCCGAGCGCTCTCGGCGTAATCGGCGACGGCGTCCTCCGGTGGCGTCACCTTGGTCTTGCCGATGTTGACGCCGATCGGCACGTCGGAGGTGTGCCGCGTCAACCGCAGTGCGAGTTCGCCGGCGCCGTGGTTGTTGAAGCCCATCCGGTTGAGCAGCGCGCGGTCCTCGGCCAGCCGGAACATCCGCGGCCGCGGGTTGCCCGGCTGGGCGCGCGCGGTCACGGTACCGACCTCGGCGTATCCGAAACCCAACGCGCCCCACGTGTTCAAGCCGGTGCCGTCCTTGTCGAACCCCGCGGCCAGGCCCAGCGGGCCAGGGAAGCGCACGCCGAACACCGTGCTCTCCAGCACCGGGTCCGTCGGCCCCATCCACCTGGTCAGGCGGCCACGCAACGGGCGAGGCGCCGTCGCGCCGCGAAGGCCCGCGAAGACCAGGGTGTGGATCCGTTCGGGAGGGACAAGGAAGAACACCCGGCGCAGTGCGCGGTAGATCACGCGGTGCCCGGCAGGTCGGTGGCCAGCCGGTCTGCTGCGGTCTTCTTGCGACGCAACAGGACTCGACGGCTGCCGTCGGTGTACAGGCGCACTCGGGTCAGCTCCCAGCCGCGGTACTCGGCCTCGATCGACAGGCGCGTCGATGCGGACACCCGCGTCACGTCCGGCGGAAGTCGCAGCGGTGCCCACTCGTACTCGTCGGACAGGTCCGATTCCCAGCCCGCGGGCATCCGGCCACGCTGAGCCGTCATCGAGGGCCCGCCGCCCTGCGGATCACCTGCACGCCGCCTCCTGAACCCGACACCACGTACAGGGTGCCGGTGACATCGTCGATGGCCAGGGAATTCGGTTGCTGCACGGTTCGATAACGCACCTTCTCTACGGGTATTCCGGTGGCCAGATCGTAACCAACGACGCTGTTCGCCGCCGTCTCCGACACCCAGGCCAACCCGTTCGAACCGGTCAGCCCATACGGCGCGCCAGGCACCGGGTAGCGCTGCCGCAGCATCAGCGGGTCCACGCCGAACACCAGCAACTCGTCGCCACGCGTATCCGCGACCAGCACCCGCCCCGCGGCATCGGCGGCGATGGTGGTCGCGCCGTCACCGGCCCGCAATGAATGCTCGGCGTGCGTCCCTGACGCGTCGACGGTGGTGACCGACGTCTGGCCACGATCCAGCACCACGACCGTATCACCCTGTGCGGCAAGGGCATCCACGCGGGCGAAGATCTCCAGCTTGGCGGCCACGGCGGTGTCCGAACTCAACGTGTACACCGCGCCTTCGGCGCTGCCGAGCACGACCTTGCCGTCGCCCCGATGGGCGATGGCGGTGAATTCGGTGTCCGTCGCGCCGTCGACATCCAGTCGGGTGACGGTGCCCCCGGCGACGTCGATCCGGAAGTAGCCGCCCTTCGTCGAGACATACGCCGTGCCACGGCCGTCGCCGGTCAGCGCCGTCGCGGCCGCGGACAGGGGCACCGTCCGCGGCGGTGCCGACGGCGGGAACGTCGTCAGCACGGAACGCCCAGCCGGATCGCTGCCGAGGACGACCAGCGTGTGGGTCGCACCGTCGAACGTGCTCGCCAGGCCGGGGCCGCTCAGTGGGTGCACCTCGCCTGCCGGTGGCGCAGTGACCGGCGGGGAGAGGGCCGCCTGCGCGGGCGCGATGGTCGGGGGCGGCGCGTCCGCGGTCTTCGTGGAGCAGGCCGCGAGGGCAATCAACATCACGGTCAACGTGGCGCTGTGAGCTAGTCGACTGATGAGGTTTGGATGCGGTGGCAAAGGGTAGCTCTCAGCTGTGCGATGTGAATGTGAATCGAAGGGCAAGTGTAGGCAAGCCCCCGTTTACGGATTCGTCAACTCCCGCTCGCCGGGCGGGCATACCAGAGGTATGGTTCGGCCATGACCATGACGGCGGACAATGCGGTAGCCGGCGACGCCTTCACCATCGAAGACATCTCAACTGGCATGTACGCGAGCGGTTTTGGCCGTGTCGGTGACGGTCGCGCCTTTTCCTTCCGCGTCGAGCGCCAGCTCCTGATGGTCGAGATCTACCGTCCGCGGCTGGCAGGGCCGGTTCCGCAAGAGGAGGACGTGGTGGCCACGGCCAGCCACAGCGTGGCCAACGTCGACATCGGCGACGAGCGCAGTCTGGTCGCCGCCGTACGCGACACCGTCGCCGACGCCCAACAGGTGCCGCGCTCAGCGCGTTGACAGGAGCCGCACGGTACGGTCTTCCGCGTGACTGACGTGTCTTGGCTGCAGGTTGTCGTGCTGTCTGTGGTCCAAGGGCTCACCGAGTTTCTCCCGGTCAGCTCGTCGGGTCACCTCGCGATCGTGTCGCAGATGTTCTTCAGCGACGATGCCGGCGCCTCGTTCACGGCCGTCATTCAAATCGGCACCGAGCTGGCGGTGTTGATCTACTTCGCCCGCGACATCGTGCGGATCGTCAAGGCATGGTTCGGCGGACTGTTCGACCAGGCGAGGCGAACGCCCGATTACTGGCTGGGCTGGTGGGTGATCCTCGGTTCGGTCCCGATCGGCGCCGCTGGGCTGCTCTTCAAGCACTACATCCGTGGCGATGTCCGCAACCTGTGGATCATCGCGACCGCGCTGGTGGTGTTCTCGGTCGTCATCGCAGCCGCGGAGTACTTCGGCAAGCAGACCCGCACCATCGAGCAGTTCACCTGGCGCGACAGCCTCGTCATCGGCTCCGTCCAGTGTCTGGCGCTGATCCCCGGGGTGTCCCGGTCCGGTGCCACGATCAGCGCGGGACTCTTCATGGGACAGAAGCGTGAGGCCGCAGCGCGGTTCGGCTTTCTGCTGGCCATTCCCGCCGTGCTCGCCTCCGGCCTGTTCTCGCTGCCCGATGCCTTCCACCCCGAGGGCGCAGGCATGAGCGCGACGGGGTTGCAGCTACTGGTCGGCACGGTCATCGCCTTCGTGATCGGGTACGCCGCCGTCGCATGGTTCCTGAAGTTCCTGGTGAGCCACAGCATGTACTGGTTCGTCGGCTACCGGTTGATCGTCGGCGTCGTGGTGTTGATCCTGCTCGGTACGGGCACGATGGCCCCGCAATGACGGTGATCCTGCTGCGGCACGGGCGCTCCACGTCCAACACCGCCCACACGCTGGCCGGCCGATCCGTAGGCGTCGACCTCGACGACAAGGGGCGTGAGCAGGCTAAGGAAATCGTCGAACGCATCGGCCCGCTGCCGGTCAAGGCCATCGTGCGGTCCCCACTGCTGCGCTGCGAAAGCACCGTGGAGCCGCTGGCCACCGCACTCGGTCTCGAACCGGTGGTCGACGAGCGGCTGTCCGAGGTGGACTACGGCCAGTGGACGGGCCGCAAGATCGAGGAGCTGTTCAAGGAGCCGTTGTGGGCGGTGGTTCAGCAGCAGCCAAGCGCCGCGGTGTTCCCCGACGGCGAAGGGCTGGCCCACGTGCAGGCCCGCGCGGTCGAGGCGGTGCGCGATCACGATCGGCGGCTGGCCGCCGAGCACGACACCGACGTCTTGTGGGTGGCCTGCACGCACGGTGACGTGATCAAGGCCGTGGTGGCCGACGCGCTCGGCACCCATCTCGACAGCTTTCAGCGGATCACCGCTGACCCCGCGTCGATGAGCGTCATCCGGTACACGACACTTCGGCCGTTCGTCATGCACGTCAATCACACCGGCGCCGCACTGACGGCCGCGCTGCTCGCCAAGCCGGAGCCGAGCGGCGAGGCAGCCTCCGATGCCGTCGTTGGCGGTTCCACCGACTGATCACCCCCGCGACGATTACGACAGCAGGGCTCATGCCGGTATTTTGAAAGGTGCCATGGCACGCTCGATTCACGTCTTCCGCTCACCCGACCGCTTCGTGGCCGGGACTGTTGGGCAGCCAGGAAACCGGACGTTCTACCTGCAGGCCGTGCACGACAAGCGAGTGGTGTCGGTGATGCTGGAGAAACAGCAGGTCGCCGTCCTCGCCGAACGCATCGCCGCGCTGCTGCTCGAGATCAACCGCCGATTCGGCACCCCGATCCCTCCCGAGGGCGACGTCGGTGATCTGAGCCCGCTGATCATGCCGGTCGACGCCGAGTTCCGAGTCGGAACCATGGGCCTCGGCTGGGATTCCGAGGCCGAGACCGTCGTCGTCGAGCTGCTTGCGGTGTCCGACACCGAGTTCGATGCGTCCGTCGTGCTCGACGACGCCGAGGACGGCCCCGACGCCGTGCGGGTATTCCTGTCGCCCGAGTCGGCGCGCGAGTTCGCCACGCGGTCCAGCCGCGTCATATCCGCAGGGCGCCCACCGTGCCCGCTGTGCGACGAGCCGCTCGATCCCGATGGGCACATCTGCGTGCGCACCAACGGTTACCGGCGCGGCGCCCTAGGCGGGGCCGACGATGACCCAGAAAACTGACGACGGGGGAGTCGACGGGGAGGTGTTGCGGTGCGGCGATCTGACCGTCCTCGGCCGCATTCGCTCGGCGAGCAACGCCACGTTCCTGTGCGAGGCCCGGCTGGCGGACCGCGAGCTGCACTGCGTCTACAAGCCCGTCGCTGGCGAGGCGCCGCTGTGGGACTTTCCCGACGGCACGCTGGCCGGTCGCGAGCAGGCCGCATACCTGGTGTCGGCCGCGCTCGGGTGGAACATCGTGCCCTACACCATCATTCGTGACGGTCCGGCGGGCCCCGGCATGTTGCAGCGGTGGGTGGATCAGCCGGGTGACGCGCTCGACGACGACGCGCCGGGAGCGGGGCCCGACCTGATCGACCTGCTGCCCGTCGGCCACGTTCCCCCTGGGTACCTGCCGATCGTGCGGGCATACGACTACGCCGGCGACGAGGTCATCCTGGTGCACGCCGACGACGCCAGATTGCGCAGGATGGCCGTCTTCGACGTGCTGATCAACAACGCCGACCGCAAGGGCGGACACGTCCTCTCCGGTGTCGACGGCAGTGTCTACGGCGTGGACCACGGCGTCAGCCTGCACTCCGACGACAAGCTGCGCACCGTGCTGTGGGGGTGGGCGGGCAAGCCCGTCGACGACGAGACGCTCGGGCACGTCGCCGGACTGCGCGACGTGCTGCTCAACGGGCTGGCCGATGCGCTGAGCGAACACATCACCGAACGCGAGATCACCGCGCTCTACGCCAGAGCCGTTGGGCTGCTTGACGATCCGGTGATGCCCAGCCCGGACCGGCACCGCCCCATCCCGTGGCCGGCGTTCTGAACGGTTAGGCGGCGGGGGAAGTCCCGCTCCCAGCGGTCGGGCGTGTTCTACGCTCGTCGTCATGACCGAACACGATCGGGCCACCGCCCGCCGCGAGATCACCGATGCCCTGCTGAAGGCGCTCGACCGCAGGCACGAGGTGCTCGACGCGATCGTCGAGGCCGAGGACAAGGCCTCCGCCGTCGCTGCCATCTCGACGCTGCTCGGCACGTCGCAGGTGGGTGGCGAAGCCGTGATGGCGATGTCGTTCGCCCAGCTCACCAAGGACTCGCGCCGCAAGATCGCCGAAGAACTCGAGGATCTGAACAAGCAGCTCACCTTCACGCTCGGCGAGCGTCCCGCCAGCCTTGGCGAGAGCCTGGTGCTGCGGGTCTTCTCGGGCGAGAGAGACCGCGACATCTTCGGTACCCGCACCAGCGACGTCGGCGCCAAGGGCGACGGCTCGGGTGCACCCGCTGGCAGCATCGACGACGAGATCAGCGCCGCGCTCGGGCGGGTGTCCGCCGAGGAGGCCGTGTGGTTCGTCGCCGAGGAGGGCAACGACAAGGTCGGCATGGTCTTCGGCGAGCTCGTCGGTGGCGAGGTCAACGTCCGGGTCTGGATCCACCCGGACCACCGCCACCGCGGATTCGGCACGGCGGCGCTGCGGCGGTCCCGGTCGGAGATGGCCGCGTACTTCCCGGCCGTGCCGATGGTCGTGCGTGCACCCGGTGCCGAGCCCAAGTGAGCGTGAGGCTCAGGCAACTTCTGTCGGCTCCGCCGACGTGACCGACGCGGCGCTGGCCGCGCAGTTGGCTCGCGAGGCCGGTGAGTTGCTGCTGGCGGTCCGCGAGGAGATCGGTTACTCCGACCCGTACGACCTCGGCGACGAAGGCGACCGGCGGGCCAACACGCTGATCCTGGATCGGCTCAAACAGGAACGCCCCGACGACGCGGTGTTGTCCGAGGAGGCCCCCGACGACCTGTCCCGGGTGCGCGCCGACCGGGTGTGGATCGTCGACCCGGTGGATGGCACCAGGGAGTTCTCGTTGCGCGGCCACGACGATTGGGCCGTGCACATCGCCCTATGGCAGCGCAGCGGTGGCACTGAAGGCGCCATCACCGATGCCGCGGTCGGCCTTCCCGCCGTCGGCGAGGTGTACCGCACCGACACCGTCGTGCCGCCCCAGCCGCGCACGCCGGGCCCGATCCGGATCGCGACGAGCACCAGCCGTCCGCCGACGGTGTTGTGGTACCTGCGCGACATTCTCGACGTCGAGTTGATCGGAATCGGATCGGCAGGCGCCAAGGCGATGGCCGTCGTCCGCGGCGACGTCGACGCGTACGTGCACGCGGGCGGCCAGTGGGAGTGGGACTCCGCCGCGCCCTCGGCCGTGGTGCAGGCGGCCGGGCTGCACGCCTCGCGGCTGGACGGATCGCCGCTGCTTTACAACCGGCGTGATCCGTACCTTCCGGACTTCGTGATGTGCCGTCCTGAGCTGTCCGGGACGCTGCTCGACGCCATCCGATCGCTGTTCTGATCAGACCGATCGGGAATGTAATCGGCGTCACCGTTGTCGCATGACTCGATGACGGACCATTTGGAGGACGTTCTGACCGCACACCCTAGAGTCGACGCCATGCAATCGTGGCCGGCGCCGAACGTCCCGGAGCTTCCCGGGCAGGGCCCTCAACTGCGCCTCTACGACAGCGCCGACCGCCAGGTCCGGCCCGTCTCGGCGGGTCAGACGGCCACCATGTACGTCTGCGGCATCACGCCGTACGACGCCACCCACCTCGGCCACGCCGCCACCTATCTGTCCTTCGACCTGATCTACCGGCTGTGGCTGGATTCGGGGCATGGCGTGCACTACGTGCAGAACGTCACCGACGTCGACGATCCGCTCTTCGAGCGGGCCAATCGGGACGGGCTGGATTGGCGTGCGCTCGGCGATCAGCAGACCCAGCTGTTCCGTGAGGACATGGCGGCACTTCGGGTGCTGCCGCCGCACGACTACGTCGCGGCCACCGAGGCCATCGCCGAGGTGGTGGAACTGGTCGAGAAGCTGCTGGCCTCCGGTGCCGCCTACGTCGTCGACGACGCCGAGTATCCGGACGTGTACTTCCGCGCCGACGCCACGCCGCAGTTCGGTTACGAGTCGGGCTATGACCGCGACACCATGCTGCGGTTGTTCGGCGAGCGCGGCGGCGATCCGCACCGTTCCGGCAAGGGCGACGAGTTGGACGCGCTGCTGTGGCGCGCCGAGCGCCCCGGCGAGCCCAGTTGGCCTTCGCCGTTCGGCCCTGGCAGGCCGGGCTGGCACGTCGAGTGTTCGGCGATCGCGCTCAGCCGCATCGGCACCGACCTGGACATCCAGGGCGGCGGCAGCGATCTGATCTTCCCGCACCACGAGTTCTCCGCCGCGCACGCCGAATCCGTAACGGGGGAGCGACGTTTCGCCCGCCACTACGTGCATGCGGGCATGATCGGCTGGGACGGCCACAAGATGAGCAAGAGCCGGGGCAACCTGGTGCTGGTGTCCCGGCTGCGCGCCGATGGCGTCGAACCCGCCGCGATCCGGCTCGGATTGCTGGCCGGGCACTACCGCTCCGACCGGTACTGGAGCGACGCCATCCTCGACGAGGCACGGACTCGCCTGGCGCGCTGGCGTGCAGCGACCACGTTGCCCGCAGGCCCCGACGCCGCCGACGTCATCGCACGTGTGCGGCAGTACCTGGCCGACGACCTCGATACTCCGAAAGCCATTGCCGCGCTGGATGGTTGGACTACCGATGCGCTGGAGTACGGCGGCCACGACGCCGACGCGCCACGAGCCGTCGCGGCCGCCGTCGACGCCTTGTTGGGCGTCGCCCTTTAGGACCAGATCGGCCCAACCGCGGCGTAAGGCCCGCGGCCGGTCAGGACCTGACCGCGGCCCGCCGCTCGACCAGCTCGGTGGCCCTGACCACCAAATCGGGTTGGGAGAACTGGATGTAGTGGTCACTGCCGGTGGCGATCATCTGTGGCGTGTCCGGTGCGAGTGCGACGACGTCGCGCTCGGCCTGCTCATAGAGGCGGTTGGTCTCGTCGGCAGCCAGTCCCGGGAAGGACTTGAGCCCGGCGAACGGTTCCGTCTTGGTCAGCACGACCACCGGCACGTTCGGAAACGCAGGCCCGGCAAGCACTTCGGCGATGCTGGCGTCGAGGTCGACGCGTTCGGAGTCAGGGCTGCGCATCGACGCAAGTGGCATCTGGTCGACGGGCGGGTTCAGACCCTGATCGCGGTAGACCGGCCAGCGGGACCCGAAGAGAGCCGGAATGGACGCACTGAACGCGTCGACGAAGACGACGCCGTGGACCTGGTCAGCATGGATCTGGGCATATGCCCGCGCGATCAGTCCGCCGAGGGAGTGCCCGACCAAGACGTAGGGGGTGGGGACGTTTGCGGCGGCCAGCACGTCGTGGAGTTCGGCGACCAGATTCCGCGCGGTCCTGGGCTGCGCGACCGGTGTGCTCCGGTCGGTCAGCGGGGTGCCGTCGACGTAGCGCAACGTGCCGGGCCGGTCGTAGGCGCAGACCCGGTGCGCGGCGGACAGCGCAGGGAACACCGGGGGCCCGGTGGCCGACCCGACCAGGCCGAGCACGTCGGATTCGGTCCATACGTCCGACGAATCGTGATAGCCGGAGATCAGTACGACGGTGGGTTCTCCCGCCTCTGCCGTGCCGTGGCACGTCAGGTAGACGCTGCGCCCGCTGATGTCGACCGAGCGGGCGAAGTCCTGGGAGTCGCCACCCGCCGAGCATGCGGCAACCACGGCCAGCACCGCCAGGAGTGCCGCGACCGAGCGCAGCACTGCCATCGTCCGGCTCAGCTCCTGAACCCGGGACCCCGCCTGCGCAGGTACCGCTCGAACTCCGCGGCTAACGCGTCACCGTCGATCTTGCCGATGGCCTCGCTCATGTCGACCTCGGCGTCCCCGCGTTCCTCGAGGGACTGCACGTACTCGGCGATCTCCTCGTCCTCCCCGGTCATCTCGGTGACCGCCTGCTCCCACTCCTCGGCCTGCGTCGGCAGGTCGGCGAGCGGCACCTCGATGTCGAGCACGTCCTCGACGCGCCGGAGCAGGGCGACGGTGGCCTTCGGGTTCGGCGGCTGCGACACGTAGTGCGGGACCGCGGCCCAGAACGTCACCGCCGGGATTCCAGCGGCCACGCAGGCGTCCTGGAACACCCCTGCGATGCCGGTCGGCCCCTCGTAGCGGGTTTCCTCGAGCCCGAAGAACTTGGCCGACTCAGGGGAGTAGGCGGCGCCTGAGACCGGAACGGGCCGGGTGTGCGGCGTGTCGGCGAGCAGGGCCCCGAGGATCACCACGGTGTCCACGTTCAGCTTGTCCGCGATCGCCAGCAGCTCGGCGCAGAACGTGCGCCACCGCATGTTGGGCTCCACGCCGTGCATCAGCACGATGTCGCGGTTGCTGCCAGGTGGGCGGCAGTGCGATATCCGCATCGACGGCCACACCAGCTCGCGGGTGACGCCGTCGATCTGACGGATCACCGGGCGGTTCACCTGGTAGTCGTAATAGGCCTCGTCGTCGATCTCCACGAGCGTCTCGGCCTCCCAGATGGCGTCGAGGTGCTCGAGCGCGTCACTGGCGGCGTCACCGGCGTCGTTCCAGCCCTCGAAGGCCGCCACGATGATCGTGTCGTGCAATTTGGGCAGGTCTGTCACCATGCCAGCGTAAGCCCTGCGTGGCACGCGCGAGCGTCATCTCCACGCGGGCCTGCTCGACACGCTGTCTCGGCGTGTCGCCGCCGGTGGCGGCGTCCATGGGTACCCAGCTGCCGATGCCGACCCCGACCCTCGACGACAACCGGCGCCGACAGGGTCGACACGAAATACGTTCGGCGGCAATATCGTTAACATTGGTAACTATGACATTGCCGACGAGATCCGCGAGCTGGCGCTCAAGGGCACCGCGATCGCCAATCGGGTCGAATCGAGCTGGGCGTCCAGACGTCGGGTGACGACGTAGACTTTTCTGGTCGAGAGGCGTTGCAACGGTTCCGGGCCATGCCCGTATCCGCCACGCTCGGCAGAGTTAAGGACGCCTTCCGTTGTTGGAAGGAACGCACGTGAACGCCGTTGAGTCGAAAACTTTGAAGCCGAACATCCGCCCGGATTGCACCGCCGAACTGACGGCTGCGCTGGGCCAGCGGATCATGGTGATCGACGGCGCGATGGGCACGGCGATCCAGCGGGACCGCCCCGACGAGGCCGGTTACCGCGGCGAACGGTTCACGGAGTGGCCGACCGCCCTTCAGGGCAACAACGACCTGCTCACCCTGACACAGCCGCAGATCATCGAGGCCATTCACCGCGAGTACCTCGAGGCGGGCGCGGACATCCTCGAGACCAACACGTTCAACGCGAACGCGATCTCGCTCTCGGACTACGACATGGCGGAGCTGGGCTATGAGCTCAACTACGCAGGCGCTGCGCTGGCCCGCAAGGCGGCCGACGAATTCAGCACCCCGGAGAAGCCCCGCTACGTCGCAGGCGCCCTCGGGCCGACGACGCGGACCGCGTCGATTTCGCCCGACGTCAACGATCCCGGAGCCCGCAACGTCTCATACGACCAGCTGGTCGCCGCCTACCTCGAAGCCGCCAACGGCCTGGTCGACGGCGGTGCCGACCTGCTGATCGTCGAGACGATCTTCGACTCGCTGAACTCCAAGGCCGCGGTGTTCGCCATCGAGACGCTGTTCGAAGAGCGCGGACGCCGGTGGCCGGTGATCATCTCGGGCACCATCACCGATGCCTCTGGGCGGACGTTGTCCGGTCAGGTCACCGAAGCCTTCTGGAACGCGATCCGCCACGCGAAGCCCATCGCGGTCGGCCTCAACTGCGCCCTGGGCGCGCCGGAGATGAGGCCCTACATCGCCGAGATGGCGCGGATCGCGGACACCTTCGTCTCCTGCTACCCGAACGCCGGCCTGCCCAACGCCTTCGGCGAGTACGACGAGTCCCCGGAGGCTCAGG
>JAOPVF010000133.1 GCA_025963195.1 Mycobacterium sp.
CGTAGTCGTCGTCGGCGTTCTGCGTGAGCACGCCGACCGTCGAAATCAATGAGCCTCGTTGCCGACTCGGGGCCGCACCGTCGCCTGCGGGTTTCATTCGATTATCGTGCGGAAACCCATTGGGACATGGAACAGATCCTGGAGCGCGAAGACAAGTGGGACGTCGACGAGCGGTTCGTCGTGCCCGACCTCGGTCAGATCGTCGACGGCGCTACCGTCGACCACGATACGGTCGACCTGACCAGCACCTACTTCGACACCGACGACGGCGACCTTCGCGCCTCCGGAATCCTGATTCGCCGAAGAGAAGGCGACGACGACTCCGGGTGGCAGGTCAAGCTTCCCGCCGAGCATGGTCGCATCGAACTGCACTGGCCGTTGTCGGACCGACCGCCCGCCGAGCTGACCAACTTGCTGAACGGCGTCACGTCGGGCCGACCATTGTCCCAGCTCGCGACCATCCGCACAAAACGCGAGCGCTACCGGATCAGCGCACCAGCGCGAAAGGCCATCCTGGCCGAGCTCGTCGACGACCACGTGCGCGCTTCGGTGGGTGACCGGCTTCTGGCTTGGCGTGAGCTGGAAGTGGAGCTAGGCTCCGCCGACACGGCCCCCAAGCGATTGACCAGGAGGTTGATCGCGGCCGGGGCACGCCCCTCGCGCCATGCCTCCAAGCTGGAACACGCCGTGTCGTTCCACGATCCGCGTCCCGCACCCGCGAGAGACTCCACGCTTGCCGCGTATCTGAAAGCCCGGATCGATCAGATCATCGCCGGCGACGTGGGACTGCGTCGCCGCCAGGAACCCATCCACGACACTCGCGTGGCGATCCGACGGTTGCGTAGCAGTCTGCGGGTTTTCCGTGCTGCACTCGACCAGGCTCGCATCGGTGACGTGGACGCCGAATTGAAGTGGTTCGCCGCCCTACTCGGCGAGGTGCGTGATTGCCAGGTGCAACAGCGCCGGTTCACCGTTGCGCTGGAAGACATCCCGGACGAAATGATCCTCGGACCCGTCCACGCCAGGATCCAGACGGATCTACGGGCCGTCGAACTCCCGGCGCGTACTCGCATCGACGAAGCCATGTCAGGCGACCGCTACCTAGCGCTGATGGCGATGCTCCGGCGCTGGCGCACCGATCCCCCACTCATCTCCGACGTCGAGGACAGCAAATTGGTCAGACTTGCCCACAAGGCCGCACGCAAAGCCGACAAGCGCCTCGGGTCGGCGATTTCGACCGGCGACGGCGCTCAACTGCACCGTGCCCGCAAGGCCGCGAAGCGCGCGCGATACGCCGCCGAATTGGTCGAGCCGCTCGCGACGTCAAAGGACGCCAAGCGAACGAGGAAGCACTACAAGCGAATTCAGTCGATCCTCGGAGACCACCAAGACACCGTCGTGGCTCGCGCCGAGTTGCGCCGGATGGCGGCTGCCACGGGCGGCACGGCGGACGAGAACGGCTTCACCTTCGGGCTGCTGTACGCGCGCGAAGGGGAACTTTCCCGCGAAGCCCGCCGCGAGGCCGGCTCGAGGTTGTGACCGGTAGTCGTTGTGCACCTTGATGTTCGAGCTCAAATCGATTCCCCCGCTCGGCTGGTGGGTAGCACGACCATACAATCGGAGATCACGCGTCGCCTTCCGCCCTGGTGAAGAAACGCACCGTCAATGGGATCGCCAGCCACAACAGCAGGGCAGCGACCAACGCAACCCCCTCCGGCGACCCATGCGGCCTCCTTACCCAGGACCATGGCGAACGTCACGACGGTGACGCCGACCAACGCAGCCGCCAGCAGGGCGATGCCGATCAGGGCGAAACGGTGCGACGCCGAGACCAGCGGCTTCAGACGGCGCTGCCGAAAGACCAGTCGATGCATCGCCACCGGCGCGATCAAGCACAGTGTCGATGCGATTGCACAACCGACGGTCGTCACGTACACGATCCGCATCTGATCGTCGAGCCGATCGAACCGCAGCTGGAACGGCAGGGTCACCAGGAAACCGGTGAGGAGCTGAACACCGGTTTGTACGACCCGCAACTCCTGCAGCAGGCTGGACCAGTTCCGATCCAGTCTTTCGGTCTTCGTCTCCGAGCGCGCGGCGGAGTCCCAGCGTTGATCGCGTTCGGGCTCATCGACGTCGATCCGTCGATTGTGCCCACCGCGGGGCCGGCGGCCGGACGAATCGCCAATGGCGACGTGAGCGAGTCACGCGGTGACGTCATCCTCGGATTGAACGGCAAGCGAGCGTACGTAGGCGCCGAATCCGTCGGGTGCGCCGGCGGTGAATCCTGCCATCACGACGACGATCTCGTGCACGGGGCGCCAATCGGCGTGTGGCGACCGCGAACTGGTTGATTGCTGATCATGGTCTCCTCGCCGGGATGAGGCGTCACATCGACGCCGGGCTGAAGCGGTCCGCGAGCGGTATATCCGCAGCCAGAGCGACGAAGCGTGGCCGGTACGCCGGTTTGGGCGCCGTTGTACCGGGGTATGTCCCGGCGACGAGGTGCTGCGCCGAACGGGTTGGAGACCGCGATGACAGAGGACGCCGCACCGGACACGGCGTGGACACGTCGCGGCGACAAACCTTGCGAACCAGCCACGTTCGTGCCGGAATGCCCGCACCGGCGTTCCCGGAATCCGAGCGCCGAACACGTCGGCATTGATCGGGCTGCGCAGTGAGACCCAGGCGGGTGGTCCGCGTGGCCGCCGGGATGCTGCTGATCGCCGCGGCATTGGCCCTCGTGCTGACGAGCTGCCCAAGCAACCGCGACGGGATGCCGGGCCAGCTGGCCACGGCCAAGGAAGATACCCAGTCGGCTGCTCGCTCGGCGGCGCTGGCCCTGCAGATGTGGGCGCAGCACACGTCCACCCGAAATCTGACCTGCGTGCAGTTGGCCGACGCCCGCGACGAAGTAGTCAAGGCCTATCGCGGCATCGCCACGCTCAAGGCCGAGGATCCGGTCGATCTTGGTCGCCAAGCGATGCTCACCCGCGCGATGACCGATGTGGTTGACACCCTCGCCGGCGCGAATGCCGCGGTGCGCGCTCTACCTGCAGGACTCGACCCCCGAACTTTAGGCCAACGCCTCGTCGACGAGGCCGACGCGCTCGAGCGGGACTACCGCTGATGAAGAGGATCTTCGCGGTTGCCCTCGGCATCCTCACCGCCGTCGGCGGGTTTCTCGACATCGGCGACCTGGTCACCAACGCCGTGGTGGGTTCGCGGTTCGGGCTGGCATTGGCCTGGGTGGTTCCGGTCGGCGTACTCGGCATCTGCCTCTTCGCGCAGATGGCTGGGCGGGTCGCCGCCGTCAGCGGACGCGCCACCTTCGAGATCATCCGCGAACGCCTCGGCCCCAGGACCGCCGCGGCCAATCTCGGTGCCTCGTTCTTCATCAACCTCATGACTGTCACCGCCGAAATCGGCGGCATCTCCCTGGCGTTGCAGCTGGCCAGCGACGTCGGGCCCAAATTGTGGATCCCCGTCGCCGCGTTCGCGGTGTGGATCGTGATCTGGCGGGTCGGGTTCTCGGTGATGGAGAACGTCACCGGCCTGCTGGGGCTCAGCCTGATCGTGTTCGCGGTCGGCGTGTTCATGTTGCATCCCGACTGGTCGGCGTTGGCGCATCAGGTGGTGTCGCCGTCCGTCCCCGGTACCGAGTCCGCAGCCACCTACTGGTACTTTGCGATCGCCTTGTTCGGTGCCGCGATGACACCCTACGAGGTGTTCTTCTTCTCGTCCGGCGCCGTCGAGGAACATTGGAGCGTCAAGGATCTGGGCACTTCACGGCTCAACGTACTGGTGGGATTCCCGCTCGGCGGCGTGCTGTCGGTGGCCATCGCTGCCGGCTCAACGCTGGTGCTGCTCCCCGCCCAGATCGAAGTGACGTCGCTGTCACAGGTCGTCATGCCCGTCGTGGCCGCTGGCGGCAAACTCGCCTTGGCCTTCGTCGTCGTCGGCATTGTCGCCGCCACCTTCGGCGCCGCCCTGGAGACCACGCTGTCGTCGGGCTACACGCTGGCCCAGTTCTTCGGTTGGGCGTGGGGCAAGTTCCGGCGTCCCGCCGAAGCCGCCCGCTTCCACACAGTCATGTTGGTCGTCGTCATCGCGTGCGCCGCAGTGCTATTCACTGGGGTGGATCCGATTCTGGTGACGGAATACTCGGTGGTGTTCTCCGCGATCGCGTTGCCGCTGACCTATCTGCCGATACTGATCGTCGCCAACGATCCCGGCTACATGGGTGACTACGTCAACGGCCGGGCCACCAACGCCCTGGCGTCGCTGTACCTAGTCGTCATCCTGGCCGCGTCGCTGGCCGCCATTCCGTTGATGATCGTCACAGGAGCAGGGCAATGACGTTCTCCCGCGACGCCCTTCCGGACGCTCCCAGACCAGCTGCCGCGTTGCTCGACGCCCGGCTGCACCTGCTGGACCGGCAATTGCACGACGACAGCGGTGAACCCGTCGGCATCGTCGACGATCTCGACCTGGACGGCATTGCGATCGGAGCCGACATCGCCGGCGGGACGGCCGCCCCCAGGGTCGTCGGCATCCTCACCGGACAGGTGCTGGCCACCCGGATCTTCGGCGGACAATTACCGCGCGCCAAGCTGCAGCCACTGCCATGGCGGCTGGTCTCCAAGGTCGGCACCGTCGTGCAGCTCAAGCCGACAGATCAGCCCCTTGACGGGCTGTGGTTGGAGCGCTGGTTACGCGATCACCTCATCGGCAAGATCCCCGGAGGACGCCGTGCAGCTCAGTGAACTCCTCGGGCTCGATGTGCTCGACGCGACGGCGCAGCGTCTCGGCACGATCGTCGACGTCCGCCTCGCCATCACCGGCGACCTCGACGACAACCCCGACACCCCAACGCTGTTCGGTCTGGTGATCAGCCCACGGACCCGCTCGTCCTATCTGGGGTATGAGCGCTCGGACGCTCGCCGACCCACCGTGCTGGCCGCGTTGCTGTGCTGGCGCCACCGAGGCACGTTCGTTGCCCTGTGGGACGACGTCGCACGCGTCGATGCCGAGTCGGTATTTCTCCGCGCCGGCTTCGGCCGCTATGCACCGACGCTGCGCGACGACGACTAACAGTTGGATCGGGAGACGGCGAGGCCTGGCCCCGCGCTCACGCTCGGCGCATCCGGAAGGTGTCGGCGATCGGTGAGCGGTCTCGTACGCCGGTGAGAAATCTGGCAACCTCGACGGCGCAGCGCCGCGCGTGGGATGAATCGACGAGATCGAAGGCATGGCCAGCCCGCGGTATTTCGCGATACTCGACGGGATTGCGCGACACCGAACGAAGCGCGGAATGGAAGGCGCGCGCCTCACTCACCGGGATTATGGAGTCATGCTCGCCATGAATGAGGAGGAATGGCGGCGCATTCTCGTGGACACGGGCCAGTGGAGAGGCTGCCGTGTAGATCTCCGGATGGCGATACGGGCTGCGCTGCACCACGACCCGCTCGAGAAAGCCTTGGAAGTTCCTGCGGGTCGCGGTTGAACGATCCTGCCAGTCATAGCGCCCGTAGATCCCTACCACCGCATCCACCGAGGTGTCGGCGTCGTCGGTGAGGTCGCCGCGAAACTCTGCGTCGCCGGATGTGAGACCGGCGAGTGCGGCGAGGTGGCCACCAGCCGAGCACCCGGCAATGGCGACGAAGTCCGGGTCGCCGCCGTACTGGCCGATGTTTGCGCGAGTCCATGCGATTGCCGCGTTGACGTCGGCGATGTGGCGTGGCCAGCGGTGCACCGGCGATACTCGGTAGTCCATGGTCAGACACACCCATCCCTGCTTCACCAAATGAGACAACAGCGTGTGACCCTGCAAGACCCTTGTGCCCTGCACCCATGCTCCGCCTGGCACGAACAGCAGGACTGGGGCATCGGGCGCCAAGTCCGGTCGCCGCCACACGTCGAGCAGTTGCGCCGGGTGATCGCCGTAGCGAATCGCGCTGCGGTACAGACACCGTCGCCGCTGCGCACGGGCACGTACGAATGGAGGCACCCGGCTTCCGCCAGTCAAGGCAACCACGTCAGCAGCCGGATCGTTCGCCGCCTGCTCTCCGTCGAGCAGCACGTCCGCGCCAGCTTCCCCACGGGTTCGGCGATCGATCGCGGCGCGCAGGGCCGCAGGGGCATAGTGTCCGCCCCACAAGGCCATCGCGGTCAATCCGGCGAACGGCTCGAGATGGCGCCCCACCACGGGGAGCGACGTGTACAGCCTGGTCGAGGCCATTACGACATCAATGGGATGCGGCAGGGTAGGCATTCGTCTTACCGCTGAACCGGTTCGCTTACAAGCTCGGAGAGTTCGTCGCTGCGATCCTCGCACGATGCGCAAGTCGCGTCATCGAAGTCGAGGTGTCCACAAGTGGGACAGATGAACTCGATCATGGGCCCGCCCTTCCGAAGGTCCAACAGGTCCGCGTGTGACGCTGGATTGACTGCCTGTACCCGGTGGTTTCGGGACGAAACCCAGACGACGTCAGCTTGTCGGTCCGAGAGGAGGCAGACTGGACGTTGGCTGGCCGATGACGCGACCGCCAGCCAGGCCGTGGCCTGTCCTGTGCAATTTCTTCACAATCTGCGTGATTAGTCGTATCCTGCATTCAGGTTGAGCGCACAGCCCCTGGTGACGCCGCCACAGTCCACTTGTGAGCCGGCGATCGGTCGTGTCGCGCCTCGACCGGCGTGACCAGAATTCACACTCCATTCGCGCCTGGAGGCCGGCAATGACGACACTCGAAATCCAAACCAGAACCACCCTCCGAAACGAGGACGACGGCCCGGAGTCATCCGGCAGGGCTCGCTATTGGTCTCACCTCTACTTTCCTGCGCTGCAGATCGTCACCGTCGATGGTGACGTAGATGCCACCAACCATCGCGACCTCGGACGGTACGTCGTGCGCCACCTCCAGCCGACGACGCAATTGCTTCTAGATCTGCGTGCCGTGAACTTCTTTGGTGCACAAGGATTTTCCGCGCTCTATTACATCAGCGTGCGGTGCGCTCGGCTCGACGTCGACTGGGCCGTGGTCGGCGGATACGACGTCGCACGCCTGCTGCGCATTCTCGATCCGCGCAACGTCCTGCCCCTGGCCGACGACTTCGATTCGGCATGCGCACACCTCGAACGTCTCGTGTGCCGCCGCTACCCGTTACCCGGGGCCGTCGTCCAGCGGGCCAGACTCAATTGATGGGTAACTACCTGCGAAGTTTCCTCAAAAACCCGCCGCGGGAGTTTTAGAAGCAACGCTGCAGGGCATGCGTTGACGGCGGGGACATACCCGTCGGTGCGTCATCGGTGACGTATCGCTGTTCGAATTGCGAACCGACCGACTGAGATGATCTGTCGCCCACCTGGCGGTTCGCGAACCACTCCAATGACGAGAGGATGGCCATGACCGAGAAGAACAGTGGCCCCGAAGAGGGCATCAAGGGCGTCGTGGAAGACGTCAAGGGCAAGACCAAGGAAGCCGTCGGCACGGTGACCGGACGCGACGACATCACCGAGGAGGGCAAGGCTCAGCAGGACAAGGCCGAGGCCCAACGTGACGCCGCGAAGAAGGAAGCTGAGGCCGAGTCCGCCCGTGGCGGTGCGAAAGCGGCCGAGAAGCGTGAGGAATCGCACCAAAACTGACACCTGAACACCTTCGCGGTGATGTGGGGAGGGTGCCGACCGGCGCCCTCCCCACATCCGCTCGGTGGGCGTCCCGCTCACACCACCTACTCGCGGCGGACATGGGCTCGCCGACCAACGCCATCTAGGGAGCCCTCCGTCGCGTGACGGCGTCAATTCCCTCGAAGGTGATGCGGTCGTCGGGACCGTTGCCAAAGAAGTGGAACAGTCCGCCGTTGGCGCCGGCCGACGTTCGCACCTGCGTGACGGTCAACCATCGCGGTGCGGCCGGGTCCTCGATGACGTCTCCCGGAGCAACGACCGACGGCGCGACCTGCTCCGTTGATTCCTGAACAATCATGATCGACGAATACCCGATGCGAGGGGATTGAAAAGTAGCTTCTCGGCGATCGTCGCCCAGCGATTCGGAGCGCCCGGTTACGTCCTGAGGATGTCCATGACGCGGCGGTTCCAGCCCGGCACGAACGAGTGATGGTATTCGCGAACGTGCCCTCACCCAGGGGGTGTCCGACTGGGCGATCAGGGCCGCCCGTGGCGCGGTTGATCACGGGGCCTGCTACAGGATCGGCCGGCCCCCGGTGACCGCGACCCGCGCCCCAGACACGTAACTCCCCTCGTCGGAGGCCAGCAGGACGTACACCGGCGCAAGCTCGGCCGGCTGACCCGCCCGGCCCAGCGGCGTGTTCTCGCCGAACGATGCAACCTTCTCCGGTGGCATGGTCGACGGGATGAGAGGCGTCCAGATCGGTCCGGGTGCGACGCTGTTGACCCGAATGCCCTTCTCTCCCAGCAGTTGCGCCAGACTTGCGGACAAGTTGGCGATGGCCGCCTTGGTCGCGGCGTAGGGCGCCAAAGTAGGCGAGGGCATGTCGGAGTTGACCGATGAACTGCCGATGACAGACGCGCCAGTGCTCATATGCGGCAACGCGGCCTTGACGAGATGGAAATAGGCTCCGACGTTCAGCCGGAACGTGTAGTCCCACTCTTGGTCGCTGATTTCATCGAGGCTCTCGTGTGTCATCTGGTATGCGGCGTTGCTGACCAAGACGTCGATGCCGCCGAATTCCTCTGCAGCCCGATCGATTACAGCGCGGCAATGGGCTGGATCGGACAGATCACCAGCGACCAACACGCACTTTCGACCGGCCTCCTCGACGAGGCGCGCCACGTCGGCGGCATCGTCATCCTCGTTGAGGTAGGCGATCAGCACGTCGGCGCCTTCGCGGGCGTACGCGATGGCGACGGCACGACCAATGCCGCTGTCCCCGCCCGTGATGACGGCTCGCTTGCCCGCAAGCCGACCCGAACCTCGGTAGCTCGTCTCTCCACAGTCCGGGACTGGCTCCATCAGCGCCTGGATACCTGGCGGATCTTGATGCTGTTCAGTGAAACCCATCGGTCCTTCTCCTTATGACATTCTCGATTGGACGCGAACTTGACGGTCAGCGGTTGAGCGCAGCGACGGTCGCCCGGGAGGCTCCAAAGGCCACGCCGAACTGGTTGAGCGTCACCGGCAGCGGCCGGTGACGGTCCAGCAACGGCGTGGACTGCAATTCCAGTCGCATCACCGACAGCAGATGTGCAATGACGGTGCTGGTGACGAAGAGCACGAGGTTGCGACCGGGGCACTGCGCGGGTCCGGCGCTGAACGGGACCAATTGCGGATACTCCTCGGCCCGCCCGTCGATCCAGATGTCGGGCACGAATTCGTTGGCGAATGGCAGCAGAGCTCGGTCGCGGTGGAATGCAGGCGTCGCGATCAACACCGAGCTGCCCGAACGGAACCGGGCGCCCTCGCCGAAGGTCGTGTCAGCGGTGAGCTCACGCAAGATGGCCGGTGTCGTGGGCCATAGGCGTACGGACTCAAGGACGCAGGCTCGCAGGTAGGGGCGCAGTTCCGGCTGCTCGAGAGCGTCTGTCTCGCAGCTGTTTCGCTCCTCGGGGTGAGTGCTCAGCACTGCGACCGCCCGTAGCGCCGCCATGCCGGCGGCGTCGAACGCGAACAGCCAGTGAGGAACCTGGCCGATCGGGTCGACCGAACCGCGAGCGGGCACTTGCGCGAGCGCCCCGATGAGACTCGTGCGATCTGCGTCCTCGGTGTAGGTGTACAGACGGTCGAAGAAGCGTTCCCGAAGGCGTGGGTGCGATAGGCCGAGGAACGACCAATTGCCGGATTTTCGTAGCCGCCACAGATCATCCGTCACGCTCTCGTCGTCGCGCGCCCGGTCGCCTAGCACGATCCGGCGCACCAGCCGCCACCACCAACGAGTGAAGTCGGCGGCATCCAACCGACCGCTCGCAAGCGCTTCACCGGCGAGCGTCGCGACTTCCTCGGCGATCACCCGGACGTAGTCGCCGGCCAAATGATGCAGCGGCGCTGCGGTGTCCAGCGCTGCTTCGTTGAGTTCCCGCCGTTCGGCACGGACCGCTCCGCGTGAAATGAGCACACCGTGCGGCTGGAATTTGTCCAAGGCACGGCGCTTCTCCCAGCTGGCGGGGTGAAACGGGGCCGGGGTCTCGGCGAGGACGCGGCCGATGTCGTCGGGGGCGAGCGGCACGACGATTCGGCGCCCGGGAATCACCAGCTCCACGGGCGCATTGCCGAACTGTCCCCGAAGCCGTTGCATCCGCCTGATCGCTCGGTTGTCGGCCTGAACGCGTTCGAGGAGACCGACCACGGGTCGACGGCGCGCGATGACGCCGGCGGCAATCGAAGCGCCTGCCAAGTCGGCAAGCGTCAGCAGCGCGGAGCCTCCAGTGAGGCGGGGATGGTCGGGCACGGCGGCCTCCTTCTTCAGGTGCGACGGGGGCTGTTCTTAGGTCGAGCATCGGATCGGCGCTGCGGCGTCTCACACGACCGGCGGAGACCGCGGGTGGCGGGGCCTTCCAGCAGTGTCCCGTCGGGGGCAAACCGAGATCCGTGTAGGGGGCACTCCCATGCCTGGTCAGCACGATTCCAGGTGACGATGCCGCCCAGATGGGGGCAGACCGGGGACACCGTGTGTTGCACACCTTCGGTGATGCTGGTGGCGCGCATGTGCCACGGCGGCCCGCTGACCACGCCGTCACCTTCGAATGCGGTGGCCGATGATGCCGCCATCGGGCTGATCCAGCCCTTCGCCAGGTTGAACCCGACTTCGAGGTTCGCCTTCAGCGCAGTTGCCAGGCCGGTGAGCTCGTGTGGGCTCCAGCTGGCGAAGGCGCTGGCCCAACCGACATGGCCGCCGAGGACACGCGACGACAGTGCCAGCGCAGCGGCGACGCCGTTGGTCAGGCCCCACTTGTCGAAACCCGTTGCGACGAGCACGTTGTCGAACGTGGGTAGCAGCGGACCGACATAGGGCAATTCATCGATGGGGCTGTAGTCCTGGGCGGACCAGAAGTGTGTCTCGACGGCCCCCGGGTAGTGCAGCTTCGCCCACTCGCCCAGTTCGGCCACGCCGTCAGCAGGCTGCTCGGCGCGGCCCACCGCATGTCCCGCGCCTCCCACGATGAGCTTTTCGCCGTCGGCCCATGGCGCGTGGCGTACCGATCGGGTCGGAGAATCGACGGAGATGAACATCGGGCGGGTCACGTCACCGGGGACGTCGAACGCCAGGCAGTACGACCGGTTCGGCTTCAGGCGCGCGAAGAAACCTCCGCGGTCGAGGATCGGAATTCCGGTCGCGAGGACACATCGACGTGTGGTGATCGAGGAATGCCGATGTCGGTCGTCGTCGGCGCATGCGGTCTCCTGCAGACCGATGCGGAGCGGATCGCGTCCTGAGACCGAAACGACTCGCATGCCTTGCAGCAGTGTCCCCCCGTGAGTCTCGAGCTCGACCACCAGGCTGTTCAAGAACGGCATCGGATCGATCTGGGCCTGCTCGCGCAGTCGCACACCACCGCGAAACGGAAACGGAACGTCGGCGGTATCGGTCCATTCGGCACCGTCGAGACCGGCATCTCGGCATGCGTCGAGCACTGCCCTCGCCGTGCCGATCCCGTTTGCACTCTGTGCGTAGGCGTAATCGTCTTCGTGCTGCACGTGCAGACCGTGGTCATCGCAGTGCCGTAGCACCCAATCACGGCCCTCGGCGTTGCCGCCGACATACGCACGCAGGGTGTCGCGGCCGTGTTTGCCTGAAATGCGGGCCAGCTTGCTGCCCTGCAGCACGGTCAACTTTCCGGTCGTATTGCCGGTGGCGCCCGCGCCAACGTAGCGCGCTTCCACGACAGTCACTCGCTTACCCGCCCGCGCCAGCAAGACGGCCGTAGTCAGACCGGTGATCCCTGCACCCACCACCACGACGTCGGGCTCGGGTACGTCGACGACCGGTCCTGGCAGCGTGGTGGAGGCGACACGGTCGGTATGCCACAACGAAGTCATGCTGCGTCCATTACCCGACCTGCGTGGCGTCAAACGACAGCACCGACCGTTCAATTTGTGTCGCCTGGATCAGCAGGGTTTGGGGACCGGAATCGGGGTATCCCGGCGCCATCCTCCGAGAGCCATACGGGCAGACACCACACCACAGGAGACGCGATGCCGCCTCGCCGTCACCCAGATCAGACCGCCCCCAAGCCGACCAGTCCCACGGGGAATACCAACGGCGAGGCAGCAGATTACGACTCGCGCGCCCAGGCGGGCAGGTTCCTGACGACTGCGCAGGGCCTTCGCATGCCCGACACCGACCACTCACTCAAGGCAGGCGAGCGGGGGCCGTCCCTTCTCGAAGACTTCCACCTGCGGGAGAAGGTCACCCACTTCGACCACGAGCGGATCCCGGAGCGCGTCGTGCACGCACGTGGCGCCGCCGCGCATGGTGTCTTCGAGTCATACGGCACCGCAGCACCGTTCACCAAGGCCGGTTTCCTGGGCCGCAAGGGCAAGAAGACGGAGGTGTTCTGCCGATTCTCGACGGTGCTGGGCTCGCGTGGCTCGGCCGACACAGTCCGCGACACCCGAGGATTCGCGGTCAAGTTCTACACCGACGAAGGCAACTTCGACCTGGTCGGCAACAACATTCCGGTGTTCTTCATCCAGGACGGCATCAAGTTCCCCGACATCATTCACGCCGCTAAGCCCCATCCCGACAGGGAGATTCCGCAGGCTCAGTCGGCGCACGACACGTTTTGGGACTTCGTGTCCTTGCATACCGAAGCCACTCATCACGTGTTCTGGAACATGAGTGATCGCGGCATCCCCAGGTCGTACCGGACCATGGAGGGTTTCGGCGTCCACACGTTTCGCCTCGTCGACAGGAAGGGCAAGACCTCTCTGGTCAAGTTCCACTGGAAGCCGATCGCCGGGGTGCACTCGCTGGTCTGGGAAGAAGCCCAGATCGCGGCGGGTTGCGATCCCGATTTTCATCGGCGAGACATGGCCGACGGCATCGAGGCCGGAGCCCCTCTCGAGTACGAACTCGGCATCCAAGTCATGCCCGACGATGGTTCTGACAGCTACGAAGGCATCGACCTGCTAGACCCCACCAAGATCGTTCCCGAGGAGATGGTTCCGGTACAGCTCATCGGGAAACTCGTGCTCAACCGCAATCCGACCAACTACTTCGCGGAAACCGAGCAGGTCGCGTTTCACACCGGCAACCTGGTGCCGGGCATCGAGCCGACCAACGACCCCCTCATGCAAGCGCGCCTGTTTTCCTACCTCGATACGCAGCTCACCAGGCTCGGCGGCCCCAACTTCACCCAGTTGCCGATCAACAGACCACACTGCCCGGTCAATGACATGCTGCGAGATGGCATGCACCAGAGCGCGATTCACACCGGCCAGGCGCCGTATCGCCCCAACAGCATCGATGACGGGGAACCACTAGTGGCCGAGGAGGGGCAGGGCGGCTACGTTCCCGCGCCACGACAGATCTCCGGGCCGGTGGTCCGCGCACAACCGTCGTCGTTCGAGGATCACTTCACGCAACCGGCGATGTTCTATCGCAGCCTTTCCGAGGTTGAACAGGCGCACGTCATCGAGGCGTTCACCTTCGAGCTTGGCAAATGCTACGAACAGGCGATCAAGGAACGCCAACTCGAAGTGCTGGCCAACGTCGACGCTGACCTTTGTGAACAGGTGGCCATCGGACTCGGGTTGCCCGCGCCGAAGGGCAAGCCGCCGGTTGACATCGTGGAATCACCGGCACTGTCGCAAGTCGTGGACGTTCCCGGACCAATCGATGGCCGCAAGATCGGCATCATCGCGGGCCCCGCTTCTGACTTGGCCGGCGTCACCAAGTTGGCCCAGTCGATTCAGCGGCTCGGTGCGACTCCACTCGTGACCGCGCCGCAGGGCGGTGTGCTCAAATCGGGCCGGCGCAGCGTCATCGTCGAACGGACACTGCTGACCGCAAGATCAATTGAATACGACGCAGTCGTCGTCGCGGCGGGGACGGCGCCAGCCGGCGACATCAAACTGATTGTGCTGCTGCAGGAAGCGTTCCGGCACTGCAAAGCGGTGGGAGCGTGGGGCGACGGCACCGCTGCCCTCGCCGCGGCGGGAATCGACGTCGACGGGCCGGGCGTGCTCGTCGCCGACGGTGTCGACAAGTCCTTCACCGACGCATTGGTGAGTGCGGTGGGGTTGCACCGGGTGTGGGAGCGCGCCGCTGATGTGATGGCTTCCGCAGTCGCGCCAGCGCGCTAGAGATCGGATGGCTCGGCCGAAACCATCATCGAGCCCCACCGTCGGAGTTTGGGCCGTCGCCTTTCGGGTTAACCGCTCCCTGGCGCCGGACGTGCCCGGCATCCAGTTCCTTGGCGGTGACCCCAGTTCAGAACGGATCCCGACGATGCCGACCACACACTACGTGCGGTACTTGCACCAGCCCGCGCGAGTCGGGCCTGGCGAAACCCCTCGTCCAATGGATTTGCGATGACCTCGGTGGTAATCGTGGGCAGCGGGTTCACGGGTTTCGAGTGTGCCCGCCATCTGGCCCGAAAGTTGTTTCGACAGAATGCATCAGTCGACATCACGATCATCTCGCCGGTC
>JAOPVF010000512.1 GCA_025963195.1 Mycobacterium sp.
GTAGGCGGTGTGCCAGAAGCCTTCGTCGGCGTACCGCGTCAATTCGAGGACATCGTTCCAGGGCTGGGCGTGAGAGGCCCATACGGAGAATCGCACGCCGCCAGTGTAGGGATGCGCTCTGGCAGTACGCCGTAATCGAATCCCACCGTCCCTTCCAATGTTTGCTCAAGGTGATGCGACCCGCCACCCCGTTGCATACCGTTGCAGCGTGACGACCGAACCCGGATCGTTGCCCGTCAGTCCCTTGATCAGGCGCGGTTACGCGAAGCGCTGACCCGGCGGCTGCATCGACGAACGGTGGTCACCGGGCAGATCACCCTGCCGGCGGCGCCGGGCATGATCGACGAGAACGTGACCATGTGCGAGAACATCTTTGCCGACGTGGGCCGGCGGTTCACGACCGAACAGCTCGCGCATGTGAGGAGCGTGCTGGAAGGTCAGTTGGCGGAGGCATACGCGGCGTCTCCGCGTTCGACGATCGTCCTGTCGTACAACGCTCCCATCGGTACCGTCCTCAACTACCACGTCAAGGCCGAATGGCTGACGGTCGAGGGTGCCTACGAGAACTGGGTCAGCACGCGCCAGCCACCATTGTTCGGAACCGAACCGGATGCGCGAGTGTGGGCGTTGGCGAACGAAGCGGCCGATCCCACCACCCATCGGGTGCTCGACATCGGCGGTGGGACCGGGCGCAACGCCCTGGCACTGGCGCGGCGCGGCCACCCGGTGGACGTGGTGGAGTTGACGTCGAAGTTCGCCGACATGATTCGCGCCGACGCCGAACGTGAAGCGCTGGACATCCGCGTGATCCAGCGTGACGTCTTCACCACGATCGACGATCTGCGGCGCGACTACCGGCTGATCCTGCTCTCCGAAGTGGTGTCCGACTTCCGGAGCTCTCAGCAGCTCCGCGGCATCTTCGAACTCGCTATCCAGTGCCTTGCGGCGGGCGGCCGATTGGTGTTCAACGCCTTCTTGGCCCGCGCCGGTTATCTACCCGACGATGCGGCACGCGAACTCGGACAGCAGTGCTACACGAGCATTTTCACGCAGCAGGAGATGGGCGCCGCGGCATCGGGATCGCCGCTACGACTCGTCGCCGATGACTCGGTTTCCGACTACGAGCAGGCTCATCTGCCCGAGGGTGCGTGGCCGCCGACCAGCTGGTACGCCGACTGGGTGAGCGGTCTCGACGTGTTCGATCTGCCTCCGAGGAATGCCCCATCGAGATGCGCTGGCTGGTGTACCAGAAACCGACCTGGTAGCGCACGAAGCGGTCGGCCATTCGCCGCGGAGGCTTCGGTGTCTTGGTTGGCTCGCCGGGCTGGCTAGCCGCCGGGGGCCGGCGCAGGTGGCGGGCCCGCGGGTGGCGGCCCGCCAAGGCGGGGCGCCAGGAAGGTCCCGAGCTGGCCGAGGATGTTGCCGGGAGACGTGGTCGGCTCGGCACAGCCCTGAGAGCAATCGGTGAGCTGCCACGGCTGGCAATCCCTGGTGGTGAAGGTGGTGTCCGTCGGATCGATCTGCACGACCTGCGGTTTCTTGGTCATCGCGTTGTCGACGACACCTTCGCCGTTGGACCGCTTCCACGAGCAGACACCGTCGGTGATCGGGCCTGCCGAGCTGTAGGTGCCCGGTGCGACGTCGGTGCCGACCTTGAACGTGCCGTTGGCGTCGATGGTGGTCTTGGGTGCGGGACCTGGCGCAGGTCCTGGTGCTGGTGCCGGATCGGCATGGGCGACGCCGGCGGCGCAGAAGCCGACGACGGCCAGCGTGGCAGCCATTGCCCTTGCCTTCGTTGCCTTCGTGGACCTCATGACGGACCAGTTTAGAGGACCTAACCACCGGGCGCGAAAACGCTGCGACACTATGCGGGGTGAGCGTCCGATCCGACCCGCAGGCGGGCTAGCGGTCACCGCGTCGAGCGGGTGACCTGCGCGAAGCTGAACTGCCAGCGCTCGACGATGTGGAAGCCAAGCCGCTGTGGCACCTGAAACGCGGGCGCCCGACTCATCCGCGGACCCGGATCGAGGGGATGCGCCGCGTCGTGGTCTGGCAGTGTCTTGTCCCGGTCGGAGACCGTCCACAGCACCGTGCAGCGCTGCACCTGGTCGGCCACTGACCAAATGGCGATGTGGCTGTCCCACAACCGATTCCGGTCCACGGCGCGCTTGCCCCGCCCCGGATCGACGAGCTTCGCGTACGCGTCGGGCCGTGCCGCGGTCAGCGGCCGGACCGGGCCGGGCAACCAGGTCACGGTGTTGTCGAGCACGAGGCAGTCGCCTGGTGCTGCCCTCTCGGTGATCAGATCCGCGATCTGGCTGAAGTCCATGCCCTCCTTGGCATATGGGCCGCGCTGTTTGAACAGATAGTTGGGCGTGGCCGCGAGTGCAAGGACGGCGATCACCGCGGTGACCCGATCACGGCTCCGGAAGAGCACCGTAATGCAGACCGCAATCAGCAGCGCCGCGGCGGGGGAGGTGAAACAGAGATACCTCGGGTAGTAGATCGGCTTCGCGACGGCCGAGTACGCCACCAGCACCAACGTCGGCATTCCCATCCACGCCGCACAGATCGTGACGAGGAGCCGGGTTCCGTTGTCCAGCAAGGCAAACCGACGAAGCGCGATGGTCGACACCAGCAGTAGTGCGACAGCCACCGCGAACGCGGCGCTCAGGTCGAAGTACTGCTGGTAGACGATCTCCAGCAGAGTCCTCGGAGACAGCGTCGATATCCAGCCGACCTGCGCGATCTGGGTCTGACCGAACATCGCGAACGGAGCCAACGCGACCATCGCAGCTGCGCACCAGCCAGCCCACCAGATGACCGTCGAGCGGCGCCGCGCAGTGCGCGCCACCGCAATGGCGTGGGGCAACACGATCAGGATGACGAACACGTTCAGCACCGTCGAGGCGGCCAACCCCATCGCGTAACCGACCCATGCCCAGGTGCGATCCCGTCGCGCGCTCGCGACCGCCAGAACGGTCAGCCACACCGCGCACACCGTCGCCAGTGCGTATGGGCGGGCCTCGATACCCGCCCAGGTCACCCTTGGCAGGATGGAGAATACGATCCCCGCAGCCACCGCGACGGTGGGACCGGAGAACTGTCGGCCAAGCACGACGACGCCCGCCGCGGCCACGCCGACCGCGAGGCAGCTCGGCAACCGTGTCCAGAACTCGGTGGCGGGGAAGACGGTGAACCACCCGTGCATCAACAGGTAGTACAGCCCGTGCACCGCGTCGACGTTGCCAAGCAGGCGCCACAGTTGCGGTATCGAGCGCGTCCCAGCCGAGATCGTTGCCGCCTCGTCGAACCACAGCGACGGCCGTGCCGCGCCCGCCGCGCTCACGACGATTGCGAACGCCGCCACCACGACGGCGTCGAACCCGCCCGCCGTCGGCGACCGGGTCGGCTGGACGCGTTCGAGGGCATCCTGTCCCAGGTCACCAGCCGACTGAAGTGTCATCCCCCCGTTTGATACCGGTAAGGCGGGTGTCCAGCAACTCGAGGGCCCGCGACACTGCCCTGCATGCGGGCCGGCGAGATCGGCGGCGGTGAATCGCTTGCGCGCCTCGGTACGCGTTCTTGCCGCCGTGGTCTCCCTCAACGGTGTAGTCCTGGTGACGGTTCACCGTGGCATCGATGAAGCCGCTCGTGTCGATACTCGTGGCCGTCGATGTGGTGCACTGCCATGCTTCGATTCTCTAGAGCGTGTCGATCGGATATTCGTAAACCGATGACTCTGGCTCGGGGCATGACGCAGGTCACGTCGGCTACGGAGGTGCGAGCCCGTCGGCACCCGATGGCACGCGTAGGTTTCGTCACGACGTCGAGGCGTCGCTGGGCCTGCCGGGTTGGCATCATTGCCGGTAGAAGGCACGCGACCGGTCCAGCCGGGCGAACGGGTGTCGTCGAATCGACCTCCCGTTCAGCGGGTGACACGTTACTGTCTCGAATGGCGTTGCAAACGACTCTGGGAGGGCATGCATGAGCGGCTATCAGACCGTGGTGGTAGGCACGGACGGTTCGGATTCGTCGCTGCGTGCGGTCGACCGGGCCGGCGCGATCGCCGCCGGGTCGGGCGCCAAGGTGATCGTGGCGACGGCGTACTTCCCTCAGAGCGAGGACCAGCGCGCGGCTGACGTCCTCAAGGACGAGGGCTACAAGATGTCAGGCAACGCCCCGATCTACGCGATCCTTCGCGAGGCGCGGGACCGTGCCAAGGCCGCAGGCGCAGGTGACGTCGAGGAGAAGGCCATTGTCGGCGCTCCCGTCGATGCTCTGGTCGACCTGGCCTCCGAGGTCAATGCCGACCTGCTCGTGGTCGGAAACGTGGGATTGAGCACGATCGCGGGTCGCCTCCTCGGCTCGGTGCCGGCGAACGTGGCGCGTCGCTCCAAGACCGACGTCCTCATCGTCCACACCTCCTGACGCCACGCGGCGGGCTACCAGCCCCGCTCACTCCACTCGCGCAGATGCGGACGCTCGACACCCAGCGTGGTGTCGTCGCCGTGGCCGGGATACACCACGGTGGAATCCGGGTAGACGTCGAACACCCTGGTGGTCACGTCGCCGAGCAGTCGCTCGAAGTCGCCGGGTCGCCACGTCTTGCCGACCCCGCCGGGGAACAGGCAGTCACCGGTGAACAGGTGGACCGCATCGCCGGCCGCGGGCCCGCTCAGCGCGAGGGCGACCGATCCCTCGGTGTGCCCCTGCAGGTGAATGACGTCGAAGCTCAAGTCGCCGATCTCGATGGTGTCGCCGTTGGCGAGGATCCGATCGGGCGTGACCGGAAGGGGTTCGGCGTCGAGTCGGTGCGCGGCGGTCGGTGCGCCGGTGGCCTTGGCGACCTCGGCCAGCGCCTGCCAGTGGTCGGGGTGCTGGTGGGTGGTGACGACAAGGGCCAACGTGGGCGCATGGCGCTCGACGAGGTCGAGCAGGACGGCGGCGTCGTTGGCCGCGTCGATGAGTAGCGTCTCGCCGGTTTGGGAACAGGTGATCAGGTAGGCGTTGTTGTTCATCGGGCCGACGGATGCCTTCACGATCGATGCCCCTGGCAGGGTTCGGCGTGCGGCGGTACCTGGTTCGACGTGGCCCGTGTAGTCGTCGGCGACGGTAGTCATGGCAGCCACGGTATCGGGCTTGTCGGTGGGGGGACATAGCATGGTCGGCGGACAGCTTTCTGGGGGTCGGAGAGCAGTACGGGACCGGGAAAGGGATCAGTTGGCTGACCGCCTGATCGTCAAGGGTGCACGCGAGCACAACCTGAGAGGCATCGATCTTGATCTACCGCGCGACTCGCTGATCGTCTTCACCGGGCTGTCCGGCTCGGGCAAGTCGTCGCTGGCGTTCGACACCATCTTCGCCGAGGGTCAGCGCCGCTACGTGGAGTCGCTGTCGGCGTATGCCCGGCAGTTCCTCGGCCAGATGGACAAGCCCGACGTCGACTTCATCGAGGGCCTTTCGCCCGCGGTGTCGATCGACCAGAAGTCCACCAACCGCAACCCTCGCTCGACCGTCGGCACCATCACCGAGGTGTACGACTACCTGCGCCTGTTGTACGCGCGGGCCGGCACCCCGCACTGCCCGGTGTGTGGCGAGGGGATCGCCAAGCAGACTCCGCAGCAGATCGTCGACCAGGTGCTCGCGATGGACGAGGGCATCCGATTCCAGGTGCTCGCCCCGGTGGTGCGCACCCGAAAGGGCGAGTTCGCCGACCTGTTCGACAAGCTGAACTCGCAGGGTTACAGCAGGGTCAGGGTCGATGGTGTGGTGCACTCGCTCACCGACCCCCCGAAGCTGAAGAAGCAGGAGAAGCACGACATCGAGGTGGTCGTCGACCGCCTCACCGTGAAGACCAGCGCCAAGCAGCGGCTGACCGACTCGATCGAGACGGCGCTCGGCCTCGCCGACGGTATCGTCGTGCTGGAGTTCGTCGACCGCGAGGACGGCCACCCGCACCGCGAGCAGCGGTTCTCCGAGAAGCTCGCCTGCCCCAATGGCCACGCACTCGCGGTGGACGACCTCGAGCCGCGGTCCTTCTCGTTCAACTCGCCCTACGGCGCCTGCCCGGAGTGCACCGGCCTCGGCATCCGCAAGGAGGTCGATCCCGAACTGGTCGTGCCCGACCCCGACCTGACGCTGGCCGAGGGCGCCATCGCGCCGTGGGCGATGGGCCACACGGCCGAATACTTCACCCGCATGCTGGCCGGTCTCGGCGAGGCGCTGGGCTTCGACGTCGACACGCCGTGGCGCAAACTCCCGCTCAAGGCGCGCAAGTCGATCCTCGAGGGCTGCGACGAGCAGGTGCACGTCAAGTACAAGAACCGCTACGGCCGTACCCGGTCCTACTACGCGGACTTCGAGGGCGTGATGGCGTTCCTGCAGCGCCGCATGGAACAGACCGAATCCGAGCAGATGAAGGAACGCTACGACGGCTTCATGCGCGACGTGCCGTGCCCGGTCTGCGAGGGCACCCGGCTCAAGCCCGAGATCCTGGCCGTGACGCTGGCCGCAGGCAGGTTCGGCGACATGTCCATCGCGCAGGTCTGCGAACTGTCCATCTCGGACTGCTCGGACTTCCTCAACGCGCTCACCCTCGGCCACCGCGAACAGGCGATCGCCGGTCAGGTGCTCAAGGAGGTGCAGTCCCGGCTCGGCTTCCTGCTCGACGTGGGCTTGGACTACCTGAGCCTGTCGCGGGCGGCCGGAACGCTGTCCGGCGGTGAGGCGCAACGCATTCGGCTCGCCACCCAGATCGGGTCCGGCCTCGTCGGCGTGCTGTACGTGCTCGACGAACCGTCGATCGGACTGCATCAGCGCGACAACCGCAGGCTCATCGAGACCCTGGTCCGGCTCCGGGATCTTGGCAACACGCTCATCGTCGTCGAGCACGACCTGGACACCATCGCGCATGCCGACTGGGTGGTCGACATCGGCCCCGCGGCCGGTGAGCACGGCGGCCGCATCGTGCACAGCGGCACCTACGCCGACCTGCTCAAGAACCCCGAATCCATCACCGGCGCTTACCTTTCCGGCAAGGAGAGCATCGAGGTTCCCGCGATCAGGCGGCCCATCGACCGCAAGCGTCAGCTGACCGTCATCGGTGCCCGCGAGCACAATCTGCGCGAGATCGACGTGGCGTTCCCGCTCGGTGTCCTGACCTCCGTCACGGGCGTCTCGGGTTCCGGCAAGTCGACCCTGGTCAACGACATCCTGGCGTCCGTGCTGGCCAACAAGCTCAACGGCGCCCGCCAGGTGCCGGGCAGGCACATCAGGATCAACGGGCTCGATCAGGTCGACAAGCTCGTCCGGGTCGACCAGTCGCCGATCGGCAGGACCCCGCGCTCCAATCCGGCCACCTACACCGGGGTCTTCGACAAGATCCGGACATTGTTCGCCGCCACCACCGAAGCCAAGGTGCGGGGCTACCAGCCGGGGCGGTTCTCGTTCAACGTCAAGGGCGGGCGCTGTGAGGCGTGTTCCGGCGACGGCACCATCAAGATCGAGATGAACTTCCTGCCCGACGTCTACGTACCGTGCGAGGTCTGCCATGGCGCCCGGTACAACCGGGAAACCCTCGAGGTGCACTACAAGGGCAAGACCATCTCCGAGGTGCTCGACATGTCGATCGAGGAGGCTGCCGAGTTCTTCGAGCCGATCACCTCGATCCACCGCTACCTCAAGACCCTCGTCGAGGTCGGCCTCGGCTACGTGCGCCTCGGCCAGCCCGCGCCCACCCTCTCCGGCGGCGAGGCGCAACGCGTCAAGCTGGCCTCGGAGTTGCAGAAGCGCTCCACCGGGCGCACCGTCTACATTCTCGACGAGCCCACCACCGGCCTGCACTTCGACGACATTCGCAAGCTGCTCAAGGTCATCAACGGTCTGGTGGACAAGGGCAACACGGTGATCGTCATCGAGCACAACCTGGACGTGATCAAGACGTCCGACTGGATCATCGACATGGGACCCGAGGGCGGCGGCGGAGGTGGCACGGTCGTCACATCCGGGACCCCCGAGGACGTCGCGAACGACCCGAGCAGTTACACGGGGAAGTTCCTCGCCGAGATGCTCGACGTCCCCGCACCGAAGGGGAAGCGGCGCAAGGTCAGCGCCTGACCTACCCCTTCGTCAGCGGCGATGGGAAGCGCGGGTTGATCCGCACCCCGCCCAGCCAGTCGGTCAGCTCGTCGGCCTTGCGCGCCAACGCCTTCGACGCCTTGGCGCCGAGTTTCTCGATCGGTTGGACGACGACGTGCCCGTCGTCGTCCTGACGCCACCCGCCGACGACGCGCCCATCGCACCACGCCGTCGGCCCGGCATTGCCGCGCCCGTCGAAGACCTGGCTGCCATGCCCGCCGAGGTACCAACCGCGCTCCTGCCAGCCCATCGTGGTGACGTCGAGCCCGGGTAGCAGCGCGCACCACGGCGCGGTGTCGGGTTCCGGTTCGAGATCGTCGGGCAGTACGTAGCCGGGCGTGCCGTGCAGATCCACTGCGACGGCGCCGACGTCGCGCAGTCCGGCCCTGGCCCAGGTCAGCGTGCTGCCGAACCACCACTTCAGGTCGTTGACCGTGGCGGGCCCGAACGCACGCAGCCAGGCCCGCACCACGGCCGAACGGGCGGCTTCTGCCGCCGCGGGATCCCCGGCCGCACCCAGCCATGCCGACGCCGAGGTCCATCGCGGCCGCGACGTCGTCCAGGTGCCGTCGTTGGGGCCGCGGATGAGGAAGCCCTCGACCGCGAGCACTGTCAGGACCCGTGGCGCGACGGGAGTGGCTCCGCCCCAAGGTCTTCCGGGGGCTGAATCGTGGTAGCCCGCCAGCTGCGGCAGAGCCTCGCGCAACTCTCGCGCGCTGGTGGGGCCATGCTTCTGGACGTGGGCCAGGACGGCCTTCGACGCATGGCCGAGCCACTTCTCACCGTCGTCGGCGATACCGGCCTTCTGGACGTCGGCGATCAGGCGTTTGCGTTCGTTGGCGGCGACGCGATCACTGGCTGCGGCCTGCACCGCGGCGAGGTCGCCTGCGGTGAGCACCCATAACGTGCGACGCATCGCAAGATGCTTGACCACTGAGCGGTCCCGATACAGCGCGGCCTCCAGATCACCGATCTCGAAGCCGGGCATCCGCGCCCAGAGTGACAGGAATGGCGTGGTCGGGTCGGTGGCATGCAGGCCGACCAGCTCGGAGGTGATATCGGCGATGGACCCGGCGCCGGGCTCGGTGGTCAGCAGGTGGCGGCGCGCCAGTCTGGTCCGCCGTTCGTCGACGGTGAAGGAACGCACTGCTCAGGTTTGGCCGGGCTTGGGGTCGCGCATCGATGCCCGGATCTGCTCGAGGCGCTCGGCGGCTGCCTTCTGGCGGGCGTCGTACTGCTCCTCGACGCTCCGGCCCTCGGGGGTCTCCGAGGCCAGTTCGGTGGCGCCGACCGCGGTGCCGTAACGGGTCTCGATCTTCTCCCGTACGGAGTCGAACGTCGGCACACCGCCCGCGGTGTACCCGGTGTCGATGGGCGGAACGGGCACGGGTGTCACCGGCGGCGGTTCGGGCTGCGGCTCGTCGACGACGTCGTCGCCGCCGACGATCTCGTCAGGCGCCCCATCGTCGGACGTTGAATCGGACACACGCTCACCGTACCTCTGGCCAATAGTTGGGATCGGTAGCGATTCGGGCGGTCTGTACTCGTATCACGACGGCGCCATCGGGGCGACGCGTTGAAGCGAAGGAATTTCAATGGGTACTTCACGGAATCGGGTTCTGGCCGCCGGAATCGGCCTCGTCACCGCCGCCGCCGTACTGGTCGGCTGCTCCGACGACAAGGGCACCACACCGGCAGCGTCGAGCACCTCAGCCGCCAGTGGCGGTGGAACCTCCCAGGTGAGCACGGGCGGCAACACCGAGGTGAAGGTGGAGGGCCAGGATCTGGCCGGTCTCGACGTCAGCACCGTGACCTGCGTCAAGCAGGCAGGCAAGATCAACGTTGCCAGCGGATCGGCCACCGGCGGACTCGGCGTCGTGATGACCGACGAGGCGCCCCCCAAGGTCGAGTCGCTGGGGCTGACTGTCGACGGAAACGCTCTGGCGGTGTCGTCGATGGGCGGCATGAACACCGGATCCGCCGACGTCAAGGTCGACGGCAGCAGCTACACCATCACCGGTGAGGCTGCCGGCGCCGACATGAAGAACCCGATGGCGGGAATGATCACGAAGAAGTTCGAGATCAAGGTGACCTGCAACTGACCGGTCTCACCCGGGGCGGCGGACGTGCTCTGC
>JAOPVF010000144.1 GCA_025963195.1 Mycobacterium sp.
CCGATGGCGCGGCAGGTGCCATAGGTGAGTTCGGTGGCGAACGCGGCGTCCCGGCCGGTGATTTCGCGCTCGCGCAGCATGGCGGGCAACGCGAGGTTGGCGTATGCGTCGCGCGCCGACACCGCGCGCAGCACGTCGAAGGCCGCCTGGCGGGCGGGATCGAGGGGCTTGCGGCGTGGTCGCCGCTGGCTCGGTCTGTTCATTCGGCGCGCGCGCTCTCGTCCAGGCGCGCACCGCGGGCCCAATCGGCGGCGTTCATCTCCTTCTTGCCCGGTGGCTGGATCAGCCCAAGCTGCACCGGCTGCGACGCGGTGCCGATCAGGACGCCGGCGCGTTCGACCCGGATCACGCCGGGCGGCAACGGGTCTCGATCGGACACGGTGAGGGGTCCGACCTTGACTCGCAGGTCCCCGATCAGCGTCCATGCGCCGGGATTGGGGGTGACGGCACGGATGCGCCGATCCACGACGTGGGCGGGCAGGTCCCAGCGCACTCGCGCTTCCTCGACGGTGATCTTGGGCGCGACGGTGATGCCGTCGGGTGGTTGGGGCACGGCGGTCAGCGTTCCGTCGGCGATGCCGTCCAGCGTCGACTCCAGAAGCACGGCGCCGGAGTTCGACAGCCGCCCAAGGAGATCGCCAGCGGTGTCGGTCGGGCGGATCGTCTCGGTGACGACGCCGAACACCGGGCCCGAGTCCAGGCTGGGCTCGATGCGGAATGTCGTCGCCCCAGTCACCGCGTCGCCTGCGGCGATGGCGGCCTGCACCGGTGCGGCGCCCCGCCATGCGGGCAGCAGCGAGAAGTGCAGGTTGACCCAGCCGATCCGCGGCACCGCCAGCAGACCGTCGCGCAGCAGCGCACCATAGGCCACCACCGCGCAGCAGTCGGGTGCCAGTTCCGCCAGTTCGGCGACGAACTCTTCGCCGTTGGGACGCTCGGGTCGCAGTAGCGGGATGCCTTGTTGGAGAGCGAGTTCGGCGACGGGCGATGGCCGTGGCCTTCCCCTACGGCCTGCCGCTGCATCGGGACGGGTCAGCACCGCGACCACGTCGTGGCGCGGCGATTCGATGAACCGGCGCAGTGACGGCAGGGCCGGCTCGGGGGTTCCGGCGAAGACGATCCGCATGACTGCTCAGAACCTCATTCTGGGATCTGGTAGTACTCGCGCTCCGGAACCCCGGCCAACGGCGCGACGAACATCCACGGGATGGTGCCGATGGTCCGGTTCAGGGTGGCGACCGCGTCGTTGTAGTACTGGCGGGCGAACGCCAGCTTGTTCTCGGTGTCGGCGAGGTTGTCCTGCAGATTCAGGAAGTTGTTGGAGGAGTTGAGCTGTGGGTAGCTTGCTCCGAGTGCGAGCACCTGGCCCAAGGCGGTGTCCAGATCCCGTTCGGCGGCACTGCGTTGCGCCACCGACTTCCCGCCGGTGGCCGACGTCAGGGCCGCACGGGCGTTGGTGACGTGGTCGAGGATGCCCTTCTCGTGGGACGCGAAGGTCTGCACGGTGTGCACCAGGCTGGGGATCAGCGAAGCGCGACGGGTCAACTCCACGTCGATGCCCGACAGCGCCTCGGACACCCGCACGTCGGCCGACCGAATCTTGTTGTAGCCCACCACGAAACCGATCAACACCAGAACCAGTAACGCCAGTACCAAGATCAGCAGGAATCTCACCACGAGCCGCCCCCTCCTCCGCCACCACCGCCGCCGCCACCGCCGGAACTCCCGCCGCTGGAGCTCGACGAGGACGATGACTGCGATGCGGTGTATGCGCCGATCGACGACGACAGCGCCGATTCGAAGCTGTCGAAATTCGGGCCGCCCGAGCCGCCCGCAATACCCCAGCCGGTGGTGGACGACGTCTGGTACCAACCGGGTTGCGGCGCATCGGCACCCGTCGTGTCCTTGTACTTCTTCGCCCACAGCGCGGCAGTGCCCGCCGCGACGGCGAACGGGACGTAGGCGCTGTAGAGATCCTTGCGGGCGCCGAAGTCGAAGCGGGTCTCGGCGGAGTCGGTGGACAGCAGCCGGTGAAATCCGCCCGCCTGCGACCACAACTGGCGGCCCGACTCCGTGCGGCGGGTGCCGACCCCGTCGGCCCACGCCCGCACGGTGACGGCGAAGAACGCCGCGAACGGCAGGCCCCACATGGTGGCGGGAAAGCCCCAGCGAAAGAAGCCGCACACCGCGAGGACCGCGGCGACCATGCCCGCCGTGCGGACCCAGAGTTCCTTCTTGCGAGGCACCAGCAGGCCCTCGTCGAGTGCCCACTTCTTCACCGCTGCAGCCATGCCGGTCTTGGCGGTGCTCAGCTTCTGTCCCGACTTCACGGACTTGTTCGGGTCGAACTCGGCACCGGGGGTGTTGATCGTGAGCGCATGCCCGACCGCCACGGTGACCGGGTCGACGTCCGCCCACGCGGCGCGCTCGGCGATGCTCCGAACGCGCCAATCGTCGCCATCCTGCTTCAGTTCGACCAGACCACGCTCGCCGAGGTAGAACAGCGTGGCGGTCAGGCCGTTCTTCGGCACGCTCTCGGTGCGGATGTACTCGGTCTGCACCGGTCCAAGGCCGGGCGGCGGGGCGTACTGCAGTGGAAAGCCCGGTGGCGGTTCGACGGTGGTGCGGTACCAGAGGTAGGCGCCGACGGCGGCTGCCACCGATAGGCCGAGGACCCACACGACGCCGGCCGTCGATTGGCCGAGGATTCGGTCCCACGTATACGACCACGGCAGGCTGATCCGCGGCGGCACGGGCACGTCGACCCCTGCCCGCAACGTGACGGGAGTACGAGGAGGCAGGTCGGCTGCGGAGAACTCGACGGTGTTACCGCGGACGGTCAGGTCGGTGCAGGCGCGGCCGTTGCCCCTGCCGATTGCACACTGCGCCCCGGTGACGTCCGCGGGAAGCGTCGCCCGGATGTGTACCCGCTGGATCTCGTTGTTCCACGACGGCGCAACGACGTTCCAGAAGAACGCCGCTGTCGAGTTGGGGTCGCCGGTCGTGGTCGCGAATCGTCTGTTCTCGCCGGTGCTGCCGGGATCGAGCACGCCGGAGATGCGGTAGCGGAGCTCGTAGACGTGGGTGCCCCCCGGCAGCGTCGTGTCCGGGCTGCCGATCTTGGCCACCCGGAACCGCTCCCCGTCCTCCCACAGCATCTGATACGGGGCGGGCTCACCGTCGAGCAGGATCGAGGTGATCTCGGGCTCCTGCCGCACCCGTGGGCTGTTCTGATTGGCGACGTCCCAGTACCGGAAGATGCCGTGCCGCCCCGACGGGAACTCGGCGGTGATGGTCTCCACCGCGTCGAGCGTGCCGTCCTGCGCGACGGTGAAATCGGCCTCGTAGTTGCTGAACACCACCGGATCGCTGCCCGAGCTCGGGCCGCCTGCACTGCTGAGCACGCGCGGCCACAGCAGTCCGATGGTGATGAGCGCCAGAAGGAACAACCAGCCGAGCAGCCGCCGCATGCCACCTCCCGCTCGGCTCGGTGTGGACACCGCGCGTCCCTGAGTCCGACCTACCCTATGTGCAAACTGTCAACCCGAAAACCAGTCTCTGGTCGGCAGCATATCAGCAGTTCAGAGCGTTTTTCGCCATCAGCTCCCAGAGCTGGTCCGCAGTAGATTTGATCGCGGTGTCGAGGCGGTCCGCGACGACGTCGAGGTCGTCGTCGAACAAGTCGGCGTAAGACCGCTCCATGGCGACCAGGCCAGCCCGGGAGGGGCTTCTACGCGAAGTTTGAGCGGGAGGTCGGCCCGGAAGGCAAGCTCACTCCCCGGGAGCGCGTCGAGTGGGCGATGAAGGCCCACATGCAGCGGATGGCGCTGAAATCGGCGAAGGCGCGCAGGCGCAACCGATGAGTTCACGGGATGAGGCCCGTCAGGATCGCGCAGGCTTACCGTCGAGGTCTTCCCGCCAAATACGGGGCGACTATCCGCAGGGCGGCACGTTCGTCGGAGACGGCGCGTTGGGAACCAGGTGGTCGGGTTCGAGCATCAGGACCTTCCGGTATTCGTAGCGGCCACACCGCTGCCACGCACAGTGCAACCCATCACCAGGCCACCCGAACAAGTCGTCTGCCATGGCGATCTGGCCTGCTCGGTCACATGCTCCCGTTCGGGGGCGATCGCTCAGCCCTTGTCTCGCACCGAATAACGGGCCGTCTGCACGCGGATCAAGCCGTCGCGAAACACAAAAGTGTCGACGCCATCGTCAGCGTGTGTTGCCGCGGAATCAGCGGCCCACTCCAGGAAGAGCAGATCACCATCGAAGATCTGGGTCTTCAGTGCCCAGGATGCGTTCGGT
>JAOPVF010000159.1 GCA_025963195.1 Mycobacterium sp.
CCGACGGCCATCGCCAAGCGCGCGTTGGCCGCGATCGCCTGGGCTGCGATCGGATCCGAGCCGGTGTCGGCACGAGTTTGCAGCGCGACCGCCGCGCGGGCCAGGCCGTAGGCGTCGCACGCACGCCCCTTCGCCTCGGCGATTTCCTGTGCAGTTGGCGATGGAGGGGTAGTGGACGGCCGGTCCGTCAGCGCCCAGATCGCGATCCCCAGAGCGACGACCGCGATCACCGTGGGAACGACGATGGCCAAACGCGACGCGATGCGCGGTTTGGGTTGAGCCGGTGCGGCATCTGACTCTGGCCGCGCGTGCGATACCGGCTGATGTGGCAGTTCCTCGTCCGGCTCAGCGCTGTGCGTCATGGTGAACGGATCGTATCCGCTGGCTTTGCCACACGAGCCACATCGGCACCGTCATACGGGGCAAGGTAGCCGAGCTAAGCAAGAATTTTCGGACGGCGGGTTTGTCTATCTGGCCTGCATCGACGCCGTCGCTGTCGGGCCGGGATGGGAACCGCGGGTGTTTACCGTTCGGTGAGATGGCTAGGCCGTGGGCTGCGATCAAACGCATCGCAGACCCAAGGAGGTAACCATGAGCACGACCGCCAAGACTGTTCGCCGCGGCCTGTACGGAATGATCGCCGGAGGCCTGCTCGGCGGTGTCGCCACCGCCACGATCGCACTGCCCAACGCGAATGCCGCGCCGGACGAGTGCACCGCGAGCGGGGTGGCAACCACCCAGAGCTCAGTGCAGCTGTCGATGAGCACCTATCTGCAGACACACCCGCAGACCAATCAGGCGATGACGGACATCGCCAAGCAGTCGCCGACGGAGGCGCAGGTGTCCTATCGCACCTACTTCGCGAACAACCCGAAGGTCGCCGATGACCTGAAGGGCATTCAGCAGCCCGTCACGGACCTGTCGTCGCAGTGCGGCATCCAGGTGACGTCGAACCAGTTGACCGACGCCCTCAAGACGGCCGTTTAACAGCAACCAGAGGCAAGATGGGGCGGTGACTTCGGCCCCGGTGCGACCGACCGAGCCGCGCCGACGCGTCGGTTCACTCGAAGTCTTGCTTCTCAGCCTCATCGCGCTGGCGGTTTCCGCCGGCGCGATGAGTGCGTTCGTCGCAGGCGATCCACGCCTGAGCACGGCGGCGACGGTGTTCTGCGGCGTCTTCGTGCAGGCGCTGCCGTTCCTGGTGCTCGGCGTCGTCGTCAGCGGACTGATTGCGGCGTACGTCGACGCAGCGCGGCTGTCGCGGTGGTTACCCAGAAGGCCCGCGTTGGCCGTCGTGCTCGCCGGTGTTGGCGGCGCCGCGCTACCGGGATGCGAGTGCGGATCCGTTCCCGTGGCACGACGACTGTTCGGCCCCGGCACGAATGGGGCTGCGGCGCTGACGTTCATGCTGTCGGCACCCGCGATCAACCCGGTCGTGCTGGTCGCCACCGCCGTCGCGTTTCCCGGGCAGCCCGCGCTGGTGCTGGCGCGGTGCCTGGCCTCGCTGGCCACCGCCGTCGTGATGGGGCTGCTGTGGTCGCGGTTCGGGCGCGACCAATGGGTGACGCGCGATCTTCCAGACCCGCCCGCCGAGGGGTCGTCTCGCTGGACCGTGTTCACCGAGGCCGCACGACACGACTTCCTGCAGGCCGCGTCCTACCTCGTCGTGGGCGCCGCCGCCGCGGCCGCGATGCGAGTCTTGGTGCCCGCGTGGGTCTTCGAGCACCTTGCGGGCAACCTCGTCATCGGGGTGGTGACGATGGGCCTGCTGGCCGTCGTGCTGGCGCTCTGCTCGGAGGCGGACGCGTTCGTGGCGGCGAGCCTGACGATGCTGCCCCTGGTTCCGCGGTTGGTGTTCCTGGTCGTCGGACCCGCGTTCGACGTGAAGCTCGCGGCCATGCAGGCGGGCATGTTCGGTCGCCGGTTTGCGGTTCGGTTCGGGCCCGTCACGTTCGTGGTTGCCACCGTGATCGCGACGGCCGTTGGGCTGGCGCTGCTTGGCGGTGGCACGTGAGCCGGGGCACCCAGAACCTCGTCCTGCTGCTGGTCGGGCTGAGCACCGCAGTGATGCTCGTCAAGGGCACCTATCTGAACTACGTGAAACCTGGTCTGCTGCCGTGGCTGATCGCCGCGGCGGCGGTGCTGGTGGTGCTCGGGCTGGCGGCTGTCGTCCGCGACCTGCGGAACGCGGCGGCCGATCCCGATCACGATGAGCACGGCCATCGGCACCAGCCGTGGCTGGCGTGGCTGCTTCTCATTCCGATCGCGATGGTGGCGTTCGTGGTGCCGCCGCCGCTGGACGCCCGTGGGGCAAGCCCGCAAGCCGCCGTCGGCACGCCACACCGCAGGCCCTTCCCGCCGCTCCCGCCGGGACCCGCGCCAACGGTGTCGCTGCCGGAGACGGTGATGCGGGCGGCCGCCGACTCCACCAATTCGCTTGACGGCAGGGCGATTACCCTCACCGGTTTCACGCTGCACCACTCGGAGGGCATCGACCTTGGCAGGGTCGTCATCGTGTGCTGCGCGGCCGACGCGCAGCTCGCCCGCATCCACCTCACCGGTCCCGGCCTCGACGCGGCGAAGGGCTTTCCCGACGACACCTGGCTGCAGATCCTCGGCGAGATCGTGCCGGGGTCGGCGCAGGCGGCCGACGGCTTCATCCCGACGATGTCGGTCGAGGGCGTGACGCGCATCGACAAGCCGAAGAACACGTATGCGTACTAATGGCGATGAGTTCCTGCCGAGAGACGGGTCTGTTTCGGTATGACCAGCACGCCCAATAACCAGCCAGGCCGTCCGCCCGTCGTCGACATGGCCACCTGGCAAACCGCGCGCGATGAGCTCCTGATCCGCGAGAAGGCCCATACCCGTGAGGGCGACGCGCTCGCCGCGGCCCGCCGTCGGCTGCCGATGGTGGAGTTCGACGGGAGGGTCGAGGTGGTCGGGCCCGCCGGCCCGGTGCCATTCCTGGACCTGTTCCAGGGGCGCGACGAGCTCGTCGTCTACAAGCACATGTGGCACGACGGCGCGCCGCATCAAGGGCAGTGCGGGGGCTGCACCACCACGGCCTGGCACGTGAAGGACGCCGTCTACCTCAATGCTCGCGGCGTCTCGTATGCCGTTCTCACCGAGGGCCAATGGGACGAGGTGGCGCCCTACGTCGAGTTCATGGGTTACACCGAGCCCTGGTATTCGGTGCGCGATTTGAGTCCGCCGCTCGGCAACGACATGGGCTCGATCACCTGCTACCTGCGTGACGGCGACCGCGTGTTCCTCACGTACGCCACGACGGCACGGGGCAACGAACCGGTCAACGGGTCCATGGGCCTGCTCGACATGACGCCGTACGGCCGCGGCGAGGCGTGGGAGGACAACCCAGAAGGCTGGCCCGAGGGGCGCGAATCGTGTTGGTACTGGTGCTCGGACGCCGACGGGAACGCCACCTGGGGCGAAACCAGCCGTCCCGTTCCGCAGTGGACCCGTCCCGGTGCGGAGCCCGTCGAGACCCTTGGCAGGCACGGCGACCACGATTGATTTCACGCTGCACCACTCCGAGGGCATCGACCTGGCAGGGTGGTCATCGTGTGCTGTGCGGCCGACGCGCAACTCGCCCGGCTTCATCCCGACGATGTCGGTGGAGAGCGTGACGCAGATCGACAAGCCGAAGAACACCTACGCGTACTAACGATGTTTGGATGACGCCCATGAGAACCTTTCCCGGCTTCGCCGACGAGGGCTTCGGACCGGTCGCCGACGCGTTCGTCGAGAATTTCCGCCGGGGCAGCGAGATGGGCGCGGGGTGCGCGGTGTACCACGACGGCCGACTGGTCGTCGACC
>JAOPVF010000232.1 GCA_025963195.1 Mycobacterium sp.
AGGACGAGACCGACGTCAACCCGGCGATCCTGTCCGCGCTCTCACCCAACGCCGACGAGAACCACGACTTCTTCTCCGGCTCTGGCAGCTCGTACGTCATCGGCAAGGCGGTCAACACCGAAGACGAGGACTGGAACTTCTAAGCCACACTGGATGTCGTGACCCAAGTATTCAACGACACCCTGCGCCTGCACGACCACCAGTACCGCGGCTTCGCCAGCGACAACTACGCAGGCATCCACCCCGAGGTGCTCGCCGCCATCGCGGCGGCGAACGAGGGGCATCAGGTCGCGTACGGCGACGACGTGTACACCGCCCGGCTACAGGAGGTCATGGCCGAGCACTTCGGCGCGGGCGTCGAGGCGTTCCCCGTCTTCAACGGCACCGGCGCCAACGTGATCGGGCTGCAGTCGATGCTGCCGCGCTGGGGAGCGGTGATCTGCAGCCAGACCGCGCACATCAACACCGACGAGAACGCCGCCCCCGAGCGCGTCGCGGGACTGAAGCTGCTGACCGTGCCGACGCCCGACGGCAAGCTCACCCCCGCACTCATCGACCGCGAGGCATGGGGCTGGGGCGACGAACACAGGGCGCAGCCGCTCGCGGTGTCGATCGCGCAGACCACCGAACTCGGCACCGCGTACACCGCCGCCGAGGTGCGCGCGATCGCCGATCACGCGCACGAGCGTGGAATGACGCTGCACATGGACGGTGCGAGAGTGTCGAACGCGGCCGCATATCTACGAAAGCCGTTGCGGGAGTTCACCACCGACGCCGGTGTTGACCTCCTGTCGTTCGGGGGAACGAAGAACGGCCTGATCTTCGGTGACGTCGTTCTGGTGCTCAACCCGGCAGCCTGCGAGGGCCTGACATACCTGCGCAAGCTCAACATGGCGCTCGCGAGCAAGATGCGCTTCGTCTCGGCTCAGCTGATCGCGCTCTTGACCGACGATCTCTACCTGCGTTCCGCAGCGCACGCGAATGCGATGGCCGCCCGGCTGCGAGCGGCCGCGGAGGGGTTGCCCGGCGTGACCATCACCCAGCAGACGCAGTCCAACGCCGTCTTCGCGATCCTGCCCCCCGGCGTCGCCGACAGGCTGCGCGAGCACTTCCACTTCTACGACTGGAACCCGATCACCGGGGAGGTGCGCTGGATGTGCGCCTTCGACACCACCGAGGCCGACGTGGACGCGTTCGCGGCGGCGCTACGCAAGGAGCTCACGGCCAACTAGGTGGTCGCCACCAACAGCTCTTCGGTGGTGAACGGCTTGAGGCCATCGGTGCGGTCGGCGAAGTAGCGCTGCGTGTAGTCGGCAGCGGACACGTGCCGGGCCGACGTGAAGCCGGCTTCGCGCGCCATCGCCAGGATCTCGGCTGGCGCGTAGTAGCTGATGAACGGCGTGCCGGATGCACGGGCGGCGGCATTCGTTGCCCGATGCATGTCCTGTTCGTCCGGGTCGACGAGCTCCAGCGGTTGCATGAACGTCATCGCGCACGTGGAACCCGGTGCCAGCGTGGCGCTTTGGCTCAGGGTCGCCGCCGTCGCGTCTCTGGTGAGGTACATGGACACCCCGAGCGACGCTACGACGGCCGGCTTGTCGGCATCGAAACCGTTGGCCAGCAACCCATCCCACCACGACGTGGTCTCGAAGTCGACCGGCACCAACCGTAGCGAATCCGGAACGCCGTAGCCGAGTTCGACAAGCCGCTGTCGCTTCCATTCCTGCGGTCCCGGCTGATCCACCTCGAATACCGTGATCCGCGAGGCCATTTCCGGCCTGCGCTGGGCGAACGTGTCCAGGCCGGCTCCGAGGAGCACGTATTGGGCTATGCCTTGACCGGCCCGATCGGTGACCAGATCTTCGACGAATCGGGCCCGTGCCACGATCGACGCCCGAACGCCCGGCGTGGCGTATTCGTTCATGTCCGGCCGCTGACGCCAATCGGCACCGACTTCGGCGAGTTGCAGGCCGATCCGGTCCTCGAGGACGTGCGGGGGCGCGTCCACTTCGAGGTGCAACGCCCGCCACAGGGCGGTGCGAATCGCAGTGCTGTCGGGTGTCGCGATCGCCTGGTTCACTGTCCCGCCCCCAAGGGCGCCTGCAGCTGCCACTCGCGACCGTCGGGGTCGCGGACCGTCATCGACCTGGTGCCCCAATGGGTCTGCTCCCATGGGTTGACGACCTCGACGGAGCCATCGAGCTCGAACGCATCGGCATCGGCCACCGCCAGCACGATGCTGCGTCGGGTCGGCGCGGATTCGGGGACCTCGGAGATGAACAGCAGCGGTCCGTCTCCGTTGCGGAGCTGACCGGAGTTGTGGTCGGTCTCGAATTCCACCGTGTAGCCCAGCTTTTGGAAGAACTTCGCGGCCTTGCCCCAGTTGTGGGTCTCCAGGAACACGGCCTCGATGCCGTCGGTCATGTCATGCCTCCTCGTCGGTTGATCCGCGAGTGTCCAGGTATGCCCGCAGCGCCTCGGTGACGAGCGCGGACAGCGACATCTCGGTTTCGATGGCGTGATGCTTCACCTGCCGGATCAGCCCGATCGGCAGGTAGACGTTGAACTGCTTGACGTCTTCATCGCTCACGTACTCCAGGCTAGCATGCTAGCAATCTAGCCGGAAGGCATTCCTGGCAACGCAAAGACCCCCGTCACGCCGGCGGGCGTGCGGGGGCCGTTGCGTCAGTGCGCGTCAAGCAGGCGGAGCAGCGGATTCCTCGGTGCGCTCGTGCGCGTCCTCCATCACGGTGCGGCCGATCTCGGCGTACAGGGCCGGCTTGGCGGTGCGCATCCACACCGCGTACGCCAGCCCGATCACGAAGACCGCCAGGATCATGTAGGGGGCAACCTTGAACACGTCCGACTTGGCCGCGAGTCCCGCGGCGAACTCGCGGTTGTCCCACAGCAGCCACACCACGTACAGCATCGCCACGCCGCCGATCAGCGGGCAGATCAGGGTGGTGATCACGTTGCCGCGGTGGGTCTTCTTCACCCAGAAGAACCAGATCACTGCCGCCGAGCAGATCGCCTGCACCAACAGAATCGCCGCGGTGCCGATCAAGGCCAGCAAGCCGTAGACGTTGACGTAGGGCACGAGTGCCGGCGTGTCGACGGGAACACCGTCGGCGTCGGGTACCTGCACAGCGGTGAAGACCGCGAAGGCCAGCACGACCACCAGCGTGATGACACTCTGGATCGTCGACGCGACCCACGGCGAGCCGTGCTTGGGGTGGGTGCCGCCGACCGTCGCCTTGATCTTGTCCGAAGGCACTTCCCGCCCGAGCGCGAAGAGGTAGCGGGACGCAGCGTTGTGGAACGCAAGGGCACAGGCGAACGAGCCGATCACCAGCAGGCCCTTGTAGACGTCGAGCAGCACGCCGCCGAGGTCGGTTTGCACCAAATTGAAGAACAGGTCCAACGGCGAGGCACTGATCGATGCCTCGACGGACGTCTTCGCGCCGTTGCCTGCGATCACCATCGCCGAGATGAACGTGTAGAAGAGGCCGAGTCCGACGACCGCGATGATGGTCGCCCTTGGGATGATCTTCTTCGGGTTGCGGGACTCCTCGCCGTACACGGCCGTGGTCTCGAAGCCGACCCAGGACCAGAAGGCGAAGAACAGGCCGATGGCCATGGATCCCGCCGCGGCCGCCGTACCGAACGCGCCTGCGGGCAGGCCCTCGAACGCGTTGTTGAGCAGCACGGTCTGGTTCAGCATGAAGCCGTCGGGCCCGCCGCCGGAGAAGATCACCGAGAACGCGAGCGCGAAGAGGATCAGGACCTCGGCGGTGAGCGTGACCCCGAGGATGGCCGCGGTGAGGCTGATGTCGAAGTAGCAGAGCGCCGCGATGGCCACGATGGCGAAGACGGCGATCGCCAGCCAGGGGATGTTGACGTTGAAGATGGTGTTCAGGGCGTCGTTCGCGAAGTAGGCGCAACCGCCGATCAGCGAACCCTCGAACACCACGTAGGCGAACGTGGCGAGCATGCCGCTGGCCATCCCCCAGGTCTGGCCGAGGCCGTGTGAGATGAAGCCGTAGAAGGCGCCAGTCGTCGTGATGTGTCGCGCCATCGCGACGTATCCGAGTGCGAACAGGGTCAGGATGACCGTGGCGAACAGGAAGCCCGCGGGGGCACCAAGACCGTTGCCAAAACCGACGGCGATGGGCACGTTGCCCGTCATGGCCGTAATCGGCGCGGCATTGGCGACGGCCATGAAGATGACCGCGACGATGCCGATGGACCCCTTCTTGAGACCAGTGGTCGGCGCCGCCGACTTGTCGTCGGTGGTTGCGGATTCGGTGGTCACGCATGCCTCCTGGGTCGGATTCGATTGCGTTTGCGGCCCGCCGCGCTGCAAGTCCGCTGTAGAGCGTCGCACTCGGAAGGTCACCCGACAACTCGAGGAGCGTTATTCCTGCCGATCGGCAGGAAACGTTGCGGGCGTCACCAGGGCCGAACTGCAGGAAGGCTGTCTGAACTGGGGATGAATGAGCAGAGAACTGTGCTGCCCGGTGGTGGCGGTGAGGTGGAGGAACCGTGAGACTTGGCGGCGTGACCAACACCTCGCTTCTGGGTTCCATCCTGAATTGGCTTCGGGCCGGCTATCCCGAGGGCGTTCCCGGCCCCGACCGCGTTCCGCTGCTGGCGTTGCTGCGCGCAACACCGTTGACCGAAGACCAGATCAAAGAGGTCGTCCGCAACATCACCGCCGACGGTTCGATCGTCACCGACGAGATCGAGGCGTTCATCTCCGAGGTCACACATCACGACGCGGGTAGCGAGAACGTCCACCGCGTGGCGGCCAAGCTTGCTGCGGCGGGCTGGCCGCTGGCCGGCGTCGAGAGCACCACGCCCGCATCCAGCTGACCCCTTACTCGGCGCCCTCCACCGCTGCCTTGATCTTGGCCAGGGTCGCGTTCATGCCGTCGAGCATCTCGTCGTCGAAGCTTTCTTCACCACCGAGGACGTGGGCGACGATGGTCTCGGAGATCCACGTCGTCCCGTCCTGCGGGACCAGCCGCCGTTCGGTGATTCTGGATCCCGTTGCGGTCGGCGTGATTTCGAACGCCCAGACGCTGTTGTTCGTCAGCGTCTGAAATGCGATGGCATGGTTCGGTTCGAAGCGCACGACCTTGGAAGCCGTCGGCCAATACTTCCTGCCCTGCCGGTTGACGTTGACCGTGATGGTGCCCGTGCGCAGCGTGCTCAATGGCCACATCCCACGGCACTGCGGGCTCCACTCCGGCATCCGCTTCAGATCCGACAACACCGTCCAGGTCTTGTCGGGCGCGGCGTCGACGTCGATCGACGTTTCGAGATTCTTCTTCGTCACTGCGATCTCCCGGTGGGCTGCGTAGGCTCTCATGCGTACCTACATACGGTATGTACGTAAGTAACGTACATCCAGTATGTATGAAAGGCAACGATGAGTGGAGGCCGTCGTACCCAGGCCGGACGGTCCGCGAAAACCAGCGATGCGTTGATTGCCGCCGCACGGCCGATGTTCGCGTCACCTGGCTACTCGGAGGCATCGCTCGAGCACATCGTGCGGGCGGCCGGCGTGACGCGAGGGGCGCTGTACCACCACTTCGCCGACAAGAAGGAGCTGTTCGCCGCGGTCTTCGAGCGGGTCGAGGGAGAGGTTGCTCTCCGCATGGCCGAACACGTCGCCTCAACGGGGCATACGGATCCGGTGGAGTTGATGCGGGCGGGCGCGGCGTTCTGGCTCGATGCCTGCGCCGAGCCCGAGATCTCACGAATCGTGTTGGTGGACGCGCCCGCAGTGCTCGGGTGGAAGCGCTGGAGCGAGATCGGCAATCGCTACAACATCAGACTGGTGCGGACTCTGCTCACCGACGCGATCGACTCCGGCCGCATTCCGCCCCAGCCCGTGGAGGCCAGCGCGCACGTGTTGCTCGGTGCGATGCGTGAGGCGTGCCTGTACCTGGTGCGCGCAGAGGATCGCGCGCAAGCGCGTGAGGACGCCGGTTCGGTCATCGACGGGATGATCCGGGGACTGGCCGCCGGATGACGCCTCGAAACTGCTGACAGATCGTGGAGTTTCGCCAACTTGCGATCTGTCAGCAGTTTCGGCGGATTACAGGGTGGAGGTATCGATGACGAAGCGGTACCGCACGTCGCTGGCCAGTACGCGCTCGTAGGCCTCGTTGACGTAGTCGGCCGAGATGACCTCGATCTCCGGGGTCACGTCGTGCTCAGCGCAGAAGTCCAACATCTCCTGGGTTTCGGGGATGCCGCCGATCATGGATCCGGACAGGTTGCGTCGGTAGGCCCCGAGCGGGAAGAACGGGACGACCAGCGGCTGCTCGGGTGCGCCCAGCTCGACCAGCGTGCCGTCGGTGGCCAGCAGCCCGATATAGGCGCCCATCTCGAGATTCGCCGACACCGTGTTGAGGATCAGGTCGAACTTGCCTGCGAGCTTGGTGAAGGTGTCCGGGTCGCTGGTTGCGTAATACTCGTCTGCGCCGAGACGCAGGCCGTCCTCCATCTTCTTGAGCGACTGGCTCAGCACGGTCACTTCGGCGCCCATCGCGTGCGCGATCTTGACGCCCATGTGGCCGAGGCCGCCGAGCCCGATGATGGCGACCTTCTTGCCCGGTCCGGCGCCCCAGTGGTGCAGCGGCGAGAACAGGGTGATGCCCGCGCAGAGCAGGGGAGCGGCCTTGTCCAGTGGGATGCTATCGGGGATGCGCAGCACGTAGTTCTCGTCGACGACGGTCGCCTTGCTGTAGCCGCCGTAAGTCGGGGTGCCGTCCTTGCCGGTGGCGTTGTAGGTGCCGATCATGCCGCCTTCGCCGGTGCAGTACTGCTGCAGGCCGGCCATGCAGTTGTCGCACTCCCGGCAGGAGTCGACGAAGCAGCCGACGCCGACGCGGTCGCCAACCTTGTACTTCGTGACCTCGGCGCCCACCTCGGTGACGACACCGGCGAGCTCGTGGCCCGCAACGACCGGGTACTCGGGCACGCCCCACTCGCCCTTGACGGTGTGGATGTCGGAGTGACAGATGCCTGCGAACTTGATGTCGAACGCGACGTCGTGCGGGCCGACGTCGCGACGCTCGATGGTGGTCTTGGTCAGCGGTTCGGTGGCCGACGTGGCGGCGATGGCG
>JAOPVF010000246.1 GCA_025963195.1 Mycobacterium sp.
GCAAAGAGTGCCAGCGCGTGTGAGAAGCCCATACTACTGCGCCTGGTACGGAAAGGGGTTGCGTGAATCAGAGTCGGGGTCGTCAGCGGCGGTGGCCTTTCGGACGCATCCGGGATTGAAGTCCTACCACGCACATTCAAGCGAGTGCCTGGACGATGAGACTTCCCTCAGAAGTTACGCGCCGAAGAGTGCAGCTCCCCCGATGCCCTGCGCACAGCCCATGAATACCCCATTAACGACAGCTTTTGGATTCCTCTTGACGATCCCAACAACGGCCCAAACAAGTCCTTGACCGCACGCGTTCACCCATTTTGTGAAGTTTCCTTGGGCACCTTTAATGGGCTTTTGCCCAGCTACCCAGAACGGTGCTTTATAGAGGTTGCAACCGTTTCCCTTGACGCCGGAGCCGGTCATCGCGGGGATCAAGCACTCGCGAACGAAGTACCCGTCGCTTTTTGCCTGCGCAGTCGGTATGGCTTCGAGTTGCGCGCCGCCGAACAGTAAGGCCGCTGCAGCAACGCGCCGACCAACCGCCAATAGAACCGCATTATGTGTCTCCCCGCAGAAGGTGTGCCGTTCAGACGTATTGCACAGCATTGTTACAGCATGCACACAGAACTTGAGTAGCAAATCGTCGAATCCGTTCACGGATGCAACGGCCAGGCATGGGTAACGGACAGGCTCGCGGGTGGGCCGCCCGACTCTCGGGGGCCCGTACCGCCTAGCCGAACTGCGAACACATGTTTGAATCACCGACCCACCGACAAGTTAGGCGAAGCCCTCCAGCACCGCCGACGGACCGCGATTCATCAACTGTCTAGCCACGATGATCCGCTGAATCTCGCTGGCGCCCTCCCAGATCCGCTCCACGCGAAGCTCGCGGTACATCCGCTCGGCCACGTTCTCCCGCATGTAGCCGCGGCCGCCGAAGATCTGCACGGCGCGGTCGGCGACCCTGCCTGCCATCTCCGAGCAGTACAGCTTCGCCATCGACGCTTGCGCATGCAGGGTCTTGCGATCGGTGCCCGCATCGATCGAGCGCGCCACCTCGTAGAGCATCGTGCGGGCGGCGAACAGTTCGGTGGCGCTGTCGGCCAGCATGCCCGCCACCAGCTGATGCTCGCCGAGCGGCTTGCCGTCGACCACCCGATCCTTGGCGAACGCGGTGACCTCGTCGATCAGGCGCTGGGCGGCGCCGACACAGCGGGCGGCCACCATCAACCGCTCGAACCGGAACCACTCCTGGGTGAAGGTCATGCCCTCGCCCTCGGCGCCGACCAGGTTCTCCGAAGGAACCCGCACGCCGTTGAACGCCACGATCGGATGTTCGTCGGCGATGTGATGCGAATAGTGCGGTGTACGAACGACTTCCACTCCTGGCCAGGGGAGGTCCACGACGAGTAGGACGTGTTCGCCGTCGTATTCGCCCCCCACCAGTCTGGCCTGGACGAAGCAGTAGTCGGCGAGATTGTAGGACGTGACGTGCCACTTGACGCCGTCGATCACGTACTCGTCGCCGTCGCGTCTGGCGGTCGCCTGCAGCGCCGACACGTCGGATCCCGCGCGTTCCTCGGTGATGGCGTAGGCCTCGTGCTTCTCGCCGCGGACTGCGGGCAGCAGCCAGCGCTCGCGCTGGTAGTCGGTCGCCACGTCGGCCCACCACTGCGGCGGCGTGTGCATCGCCCAGGCCAGTCCGTTGGTGGCCCTGCCGCACTGCTCCTGCACGAGCACCTGCTGGAGCGCCGTGCATCCCGGGCCGCCGACCGACGTCGGCATGTTGGTGGCATAGAGGCCCAATTCGATTGCCCTGGCGTGATGTTCGGCGGCAACCTCCTTGCTCAACACACCGCCTGCCATCTCGACTTCGACCTCGAGCGGGATCACCGAGTCGACGAATCCGCGCGCCGCCTCCTGGATGCGCCGATCCTCCGCCGTCAGTCCATACATCCGGACACCTCGATCCTCGCCGACCTCTTGACTGAGCGTTCAGTCTATGTCACGGTCTCGTAGTATGACCAGATCTGGTAGCGCCGACGTGGTGGTGGTCGGCGGGGGGACGGTCGGCGCGTGGACCGCCGTTCTGCTCGCCGAAAGTGGCGTGCGCGACGTCGTCCTGCTCGAGGCGAGCACACTCGGGGACGGGGCAAGCAGCCGCGCCGCGGGCATGGTGCGCGCACAGGGCGGCACCGAGACCGCCATCCGCCTCGGCTTGCGTTCCCAGGAGTTCTACTCCGGCAGCGGGGAGCGCTTCCCGCTCGACTGCGGGTTCCGTGCGCAGGGATACCTGATGCCGTGCTTCACGCCTGCCGAGGTGCAGCAAGCCAGCGACCGCATCGCCCTGCAACGCAGTCTCGGGCTCGAGGTCGAGTGGCTGAGCAGCGACGACATCGACGCACGGCACACCGGCCTGGCGCCTGGCGTCACCCTCGGCGCCTCGTACGCTCCTGGCGACGGCTACATCGACGCCCCGCGAAACGTATTGGCCTACAGCGCCGCCCTCACCGCACACGGCATCGACGTCAGGGAGCGCTGTGCCTTCACCGGTTTGCGCACCCGTGGCGGACGCGTCGTCGGCGTCGACACGTCGGCAGGCCCGGTCGACGCCGACCGCGTGGTGCTCACCGGTGGGCCGCAACTCGCCGACGTCGGCAACCGCGCGGGTGGCCGCATCCCGGCGGGCGGCACCCGCCACCAGGTCGTGGTGACTGCCGCCCCGCCCAGCGTCGACATCTACGAGCTGCCGATGGTGTTCGACGTGACCTCCGGAATATATTGGCGGCCAGGCGAATCAGGTGGCGTGCTATGGGGCATGAGCAACCCGGACGAGCCGCAGGGCACTGCCGTCGACTTCGATACCCTCTACTACCGCAAGGCTCGCGACCGCATCGAACACCTCTTCCCAGCGGTGCGCGGCCTCGGACTGCGACGGTCCTGGGCCGCGACGATCGACTACACCCCCGATCACCTGCCGATCCTCGGGCCGTTGCTCACCGACGACGGATCGGTCGAGGGCACGGTGGTGGCCAGCGCCGCCGGACACGGCATGATGTGGGGCCCGGCGGTGGCCCAGGTGGCCGCCGACCTGACCACGACGGGTACGTGCGCCTGGCTGGACCTGACCGACCTCGGCCTGGACCGCTTCGACGCCGACGGCAACAGTCGCGTTGCACCCGAACCGATCTCGCTCCCCTTCCCGGAGACCGTCACCAACGAGAGGATCCACTCGTGACCCATGCGGTACTCACCCCGATCATCGCCAAGGCCGCCGACGCCGAGCTGGAGGACTGGGGCCCGCTGGACGAAGCGACCGGCGAGGAGATGGCCACCCACGGGGTCGAGCTGTGGGTGGACGGCGGGTCCTCGGCGGGCATCTGGCAGTGCGCTCCCGGTCCGTCACGGTGGACGCTGGAGACCAACGAGGTCATCTACCTCGTCGCAGGCCGAATGACCGTGACGCCCGATGGCGGTGAACCGGCGCAGATCGGGGTCGGCGACATGGCGGTGTTCCCGAAG
>JAOPVF010000263.1 GCA_025963195.1 Mycobacterium sp.
GTGGGTGCGGCCATCTACGCCGCCAAGCACAGCGGCCATCCGCTGACCAGCGATGCCCTGCGCGAACTTGCCACGCCCCCAACATGATCCGAAAGGTGAAGTCACCATGACCGACACGCCAACTGCCACCCGCACCCGCAGCTGGATCTTCTACGCCGCGCTGCTGGTCCTGTTCTGGGGCGTGTGGGGTGCGTTCTCCGCGCTGCCAGCGACGAAGTACGGCTACCCCGACGAGATGATCTACAGCATCTGGGCGCTGACGATGATCATTCCGGCCGCCTTCGCGCTGCGCGGTCAGCGCTTCGACCGGCGCCCCCAAGCCACGATCTACGGGCTGCTCATCGGGCTGACCGGCGCAGGCGGCCAGCTCCTGCTGTTTCAGGCGCTGACCATGGGCCCGGCGTACCTCATCTTCCCGATCGTCTCGATCTCTCCGGCAATCACCGTGGTGATGGCGATGGTTCTGCTGCGCGAACGCATCAGCCCATTGGCCGCGGTGGGACTCGTCGCAGCGCTCGCCGCGATCGTGCTGTTCAGCGTCACCAGCGCATCGTCGGACGGCTCGTCGGGCCCGTGGCTGCCGCTGGCGATCCTGATCTGTGTGGCATGGGGCGTGCAGGCGTACTTCATGCGCAAGACCGCGACGATCGGTGTCAACGAGGCCACCACCTTCGGTTGGATGGCGCTAAGCGGACTCGCCCTGATTCCGGTCGCGCTGTTTTCCCTCGGCGGCATCCCCACCGACTTCCCGTGGCAGGCGCCGGCATTGACGGCCGCAACCCAGATCCTCAACGCCGTCGGTGCCCTGTTCCTGGTGATGGCGCTGTCGCGCGGCAAGGCCACCATCGTCGCGCCAACCACCAACGCGCTTGCCCCTGCACTCACCATCGTCATCTCGCTCATCGCGTACCAAACCTTGCCAACTCCGTACGGTGCGGTCGGCATCGTGCTGGCACTCGTCGGCTCGACTCTGATGGTCTACAGCGACGAGAAACGCGGCGAGGCACTGACACCCGCAGTCGAGGAACCCGGAAGGAACCAGGCATGAAGCCATCGATCGTCATCATCGGCGCAGGCAGCGTCGAGTTCACCCGAGAGCTGCTCGGAGACATCCTGTCCTTTCCAGAGCTCGGCTCCGTTCGCGTCGTCCTGCACGACATCGACACCGAGCGCCTCGAGACCGCGGAAGCCATCGCGCACGCCACTGCCCGCGCGGCGGGCGCCCAACCAGAAGTGGTCGCCACCACCGATCGCCGTCGGGCACTCGACGGCGCCGACTACGTCATCAACGTCATCCAGGTCGGCATGCACGAGGCCACGGTTCGGGACTTCGAGATCCCTGCCAAGTACGGGCTCAACCAGACCATCGCCGACACGATCGGCATCGGCGGCATCTTCCGAGGCCTGCGGACGTTCCCCGTGCTGGCCTCGATCGCAGAGGACATGGCGCAGGTGTGCCCCGACGCCTGGTTGCTCAACTACACCAACCCGATGGCCATGAACGTCACGTTCCTCGGCCATGTTGCCCCGAAGCTGAAGGTTCTCGGCCTGTGCCACTCGGTGTACTGGACGATGGTCGGCCTGTGCGTATTGGTCGACGTGCCGTTCGACGAAGTGTCGTACTGGTCGGCAGGCGTCAACCATCAGGCATGGGTGCTGCGCTGGGAGCGCGAAGGCCAGAACCTGTACCCGCTTCTGGACCAGCGCATCGCAGCCGATCCTGAGCTGCGCAGGCGGGTGCGGGTCGACATGTACCGCCGCCTCGGCTACTACCCCACCGAGACCAGCGAGCACTCCAGCGAGTACGTCCCGTGGTATCTACACCACCCCGGCGAGGTTGACCGCCTGCGGATCAACGCCGGTGAGTACGTCTCGATCAGCGCGGCCAACCTCGCCGAATATGCCCGCGTCCGTGCGGAATTGGCCGACACCACGACACTGGCCATCGACACCGGGTCCACGGAGTACGCGCCCCAGGTCATCCACTCCCTCGAGACCGGGACCCGTCGCGTCATCTCCGCCAACGTCGTGAACGCTGGCCTGATCACCAACCTGCCCGATGGCCTGGCCGTCGAAGTCCCCACGGTGCTCGACGCGCTGGGCGCGCACCCGATGAGGGTGGGCGATCTGCCGCCGCAGTGCGCGGCGCTCAACCGCGGCTTCCTCGGCCCGGTGGAGCTAGCGGTCCGCGCCGCCGTCGACGGCGATCCGCGCCTGGTACGGGCGGCCGCGATGGTCGACCCGAACACCGCGGCGACGTTGACCGTCGATCAGATCTGGGCACTGTGCGACGACCTGACGGCCGCGCACGGCGACCTGTTACCGGAAGCCCTGCGCACCAATCTCGTCAAGGAGTACCAACCGTGATTCGCTCCGTGATTCGCCAACGGCTCTGCGTCGCAATGATTGCGGCCATCGCGCTCGTCCTCGCCGCCTGCGGTGGAGGAGGCTCATCGTCAGGCCCCACCAAGATCGCGGTGTGGCACGGCTACCAGGACGTCGAAGGCACGGTCTTCAAGTCCCTCGTCGACCAATACAACAAGGAGCATCCCGACGTCCAGATCAGCGAGCTGTACTCCGCCAATGACCTGGTGCTGCAGAAGGTGCTGACCGCGGTGCGCGGCGGCAGCGCCCCCGACGTCGCCTACATGTTCGGGTCGTGGTCGCCGAACATCGCCCAGATTCCTCAGGTCGTCAACATGGCCGGCGAAGTCTCCAAGCCCGATTGGAAGTGGGACGACTTCTATCCGGCGGAGCGGACGGCGGCCACGGTCGGCAACAAGGTCGTCGGCGTGCCCGCCCTTGTCGACAACCTCGCGATCGTCTACAACAAGAAGCTCTTCGCCGACGCAGGCATCGCACCACCGACCGCGAACTGGACGTGGGACGACTTCCGGGCCGCGGCCGCCAAGCTGACCGATCCTTCCAAGGGGCAGTACGGCTGGCTCATCCCCGCCGACGGCAGCGAAGACACCGTCTGGCACTACGTTCCGATGCTCTGGGAAGCCGGCGGCGACATCCTCGCGCCCGACAACACGCACGCCACGTTCAACTCGGAGGCCGGCGTCAAGGCGTTGACTGTCCTGCAGCAGATGGCCGTTACCGACAAGTCGGTGTACCTGGACACCACGAACGAGAACGGCTCAAAGCTGATGAACAGCGGCAAGATCGGCATGCTGGTCACCGGTCCGTGGGACCTGGGTTCCCTGCCCGACATCGAGTACGGGGTGCAGGTGATGCCCACCTTCGCCGGATCCAGCGGTGCTCACCAGACGATCTCGGGACCCGACAACTGGGTGACGTTCGACAACGGCGACAAGAAGAAGCAGGCGGCGATCGACTTCGTCAAATGGCTCACCGCGCCCGAGCAGGTCAAGACCTTCTCGTCGGGCACCGGCGATCTGCCGACCCGCACGTCGGTGGGTCAGGATCCGGCGTTCGTCGCCAAGCTCAATGAACAGCTGCCCGGCAGCGCGACCTTCGTGGAGAACCTGTCCAACGTGAAGAAGGTCAGGCCGACGGTCGAGCAGTACCCCGCGATCTCGGAGGCCTTGGGCCAGGCGGTCGTTGCCGTCATGCTCGGCAAGGATCAGCCGGCGGACGCACTGAATTCGGCAGCTCAAGCCGCAGACGCGGCATTGGCGGGAAAATAGGCAGATGTCCGACGACGCCCCCGCACCGCGACCGCTGGCGTCGCTTCGCCGCCTTGGCCGCACGGAGAACGTGACGGGATGGGCACTGGTGAGCCCAGCGGCAGTGCTGATCGGCATCTTCGGTCTGCTGCCGGTGCTGATGTCACTGCAACTGTCGTTCCAGCATTCCGATCTGCTCACGCCGGAGACGCCGTGGGTCGGGCTGGAGAATTACCGGAAGCTGGCCGACGACCCGGTGTTCACCGAGGCGATCAAGCACACCATCATCTACACCGCGTTGTTCGTGCCGGGCACGATGCTGGTGGGACTGTTCGTCGCTGCGGCGATGAACCGTTCGCTGCGCTTCATGTCCGTCTACCGAACCGCCGCGTACATCACCATGGCGGTCTCGACCATCTCACAGGGCATCATCTTCCTGTGGCTGACGGACCGTGACTACGGCCTGGTCAATGCCGCACTCAATGCAGTCGGCGTGCCGTCCCAGCCCTTCTTGTCCTCCCCATCGCAGGCGCTCTTAGTGATCGTGGCGATGACGATCTGGGGATGGACCGGCTTCGCGGTGATCGTCTATCTCGCAGCACTGCAAGGGGTTCCGACCGAACTGCACGAGGCCGCCGCGATCGACGGCGCGAGCGCGTTCACCCGTTTTCGCACCATCACCGTGCCGCTCCTCGGGCCTGCCAACCTGTTCCTAGTGGTGTGGCTGACCATCAACGCGCTGCAGCTGTTCGACGAGGTCTATGCCACCACCCGCGGCGGGCCGCTGCGGGCCACCACCGTCATCGTCTACTACCTCTGGGACCGCGCGTTCGTGCACTTCGACGCCGGGTACGCCGCCGCGATGGCCTACGCGCTGTTCGTCGTCATCCTGGTCATCACCGGTGTGCAGTTCCGGCTCGCACGGAAGCACGTGCACTACTCGTGACCGCCGAACTCGCCGCCACGCCCGTGCCCGCGGCCAAGACCACGTCACCCGAGCCGACGCCGGGTGGACGGCGGATGCCGAAGCTTCGATTGCCATTCAGCCCATGGCATCTAGTCCTCATCCCGATGACCTTCCTGCTGTTCGTGCCGCTGCTGTGGATGCTCATCACGTCGCTGGAGACCGAGGGCGAGGCGAACAGCTTTCCACCGGTACTGCTGCCGAAGAGCCCGCGGTTCCAGAACTACTCGGATGCCTGGGCCGCGGCGCCGTTCGGGCACTTCTTCCTCAACAGCGCGATGGTCACGTTGGTGGTTCTGGCCAGCAACCTGCTGGTCTGCAGCCTGGCCGGCTACGCCTTCGCCCGCATCCGATTCCTGGGTCGCGGAGCGCTCTTCGTCACCTTGATGGCGACGCTCATGGTGCCGTTCCAGGTCACGATGATTCCGGTGTTCCTGATCGTGAAGTGGTTCGGGGACAACGTCTGGGCGGGTCTCGGCATCGACCACATCGGTGCGTTGATGCTGCCCAACCTCGCGACGGCGTTCGGCATCTTCTTCCTGCGCCAGTTCTTCCAGACGGTTCCGGTGGAGCTCGAGGAGGCGGCCAGGGTCGACGGCACCTCACGGCTTGGCGTGCTGTTCAAGATCGTGCTCCCGCTGTCCCTGCCGGCGCTGTCGACACTGGCAGCATTGACCGTCCTCACGTCGTGGAACGACTTCCTGTGGCCGCTGATCGTGATCACCACCGAGGATCAGATGACGATTCCGTTGGGGCTCAGCTACTTCCAGGGTGCGCACAGGGTCAGATGGCCACTGCTGATGGCGGCGAACGTGATGAGCCTGCTGCCGATGCTGCTGGTGTTCATCGGCGCCCAGAAGTACTTCGTCCAATCGGTGGCCAGCACGGGCCTGAAGGGCTGACCCGTGCGGCGACGTAGAAGGGAAAGACATTGGCAGGAGTAGAGTTCCACGAGGTCACGCGGCGTTACGCCGGAGGTGTGACCGCGCTGAAGGGCCTCAACCTGAGGGTGTCGGACGGGGAGTTCCTGATCCTGGTCGGGCCGTCCGGGTGCGGTAAGAGCACGGCGTTGCGTCTGCTCGCCGGGCTGGACAAGCCGACGTCCGGCGAGATCAGGATCGGCGGGGCGGCGGTCAACCACCTGAGCCCCGGCGAGCGCGACATCGCGATGGTGTTCCAGAATTACGCGCTATACCCGCACATGACGGTATACCGAAATCTTGCCTACGGTCTGCGGCAGCGCAGAACCCCGCGTGCCGAGATCGAGCGGCGGGTGCAAGAGACCGCGAGCCTGCTGCAGATCACCGAGCTTCTGGACCGCAAGCCAGGCCAACTCTCCGGTGGACAGCGCCAACGGGTGGCCATGGGGCGCGCCCTGGTGCGCCAACCGCAGGCGTTCCTGCTCGACGAGCCTCTGTCGAATCTCGATGCGAAGCTTCGCAATCAGGTGCGCGGAGACCTCAAGCGGTTGCATCGCGAACTTCCGGTCACCTCGATCTACGTGACCCATGACCAGGTCGAGGCGATGACTCTTGGCGATCGGCTGTGTGTGATGTCGAACGGTGAGGTGCAGCAGATCGGCACCACCGACGACATCTACAACCGGCCCGCCAACACGTTCGTCGCGGCGTTCATGGGCAGTCCGCCGATGAACCTGATGCCTGGCGTCGTGCGCGCCGGGGTCATGCACATCGGCGGTGACGCGGTAACGGAGGTACAGGAGCCCGACGGTCCGGTGACCGTCGGGGTGCGGCCCGAGCATCTGCGGCTGCACACGTCACGGGCCGACGGGATGGTGCCTGCCGTCGTCGACTTCGTGGAGCCGCTTGGCAGCCACGTGCTGGTCACCGCGCTGGTGGGTGAGACGCGGGTGATCGTCCAGGCGCCCGCAGGCGTCGAGTTGGCTGCCGGCACGCGGATCGGACTCATGGCGGCGCCCGAGCGAACCTACTTCTTCGATGCGGTGACGGGCGACGCCACCCGCACCCGCGAGCGCATCACGCTGTCCTGATGTCAACGAACTAGGGGCTGATTTCTGACGGATAGGTAGATATAGCGCCTAAGCAAACAACCGCCGGGCCCGGCGCAATGCCGGGGACGCCAGGTCAGACGCCGTAGCGGAGAAGTTCGTCCATGGTGATCAGACGCTCGTGCCTGGCAGGAAACTCACGGCACTTCACCGGGTGGCGAAGATATGACCAGGCGATACGCTTCATCTTCGATGGGGACAGCGGGTTGATGTGCACGGTCTTCTCTCCTGCGTCGGTATTGCTGCACCGATGGGGCCAGACTTCGCACGACCCCCGCGTTTCATTAGACACCTGTGACCTGGCTAACATCAAGCGCCACGCCGAAATAAAGTCAGATGTTTCTGGTGTGACTCAAGGGGTTATTGGGACTTGATTACTTGACTCTGCAAGCAGCCCGTGCCGCGCTATCGCTGCGGCGCGGCAGTGGGCTTGATCGGCGCAGGTAGCGCCGTCTGCCCCATCAGATACCGGTCGACACCGGCGGCAGCGGCCCTGCCCTCGGCGATCGCCCACACGATCAGCGACTGTCCCCGACCCATGTCACCGGCAACGAAAACGCCAGGCACCGAGGTCTGAAAGTCGTCGTCGCGCGCGACGTTGCCGCGGTCGGTCAGCTCGACGCGCAAGGCGCTGAGCAGACCAGCCTTCTCGGGGCCGACGAAGCCCATCGCCAGCAACACCAGGTCGGCGTCCAGTTCGAAGTCGCTGCCGTCGAGCCGGGCGAACTTGCCGTCCCGCATCTCCACTTCGTGCACCTTCAGCGCGGTGACGCGGCCGTCGGTGCCGACGAACTCCTCGGTGTTGACCGAGAAGACGCGCTCGCCACCCTCTTCGTGCGCAGAGGCGACGCGGTACATCAATGGGTAGGTCGGCCACGGCGTCGACTCCGCACGCTCCTCGGGCGGCCGCGGCATGATCTCGAACTGATGCACGCTGGCGGCACCTTGACGGTGCGCGGTGCCAAGGCAGTCGGCGCCGGTGTCGCCACCGCCGATGATGACGACCTTCTTACCCTTGGCGGTGATCGGCGGCTCGCCGTCGGCACCAAGTACGGGATCCCCGTTCTGCACGCGGTTGGCCCACGGCAGGTACTCCATGGCCTGGTGAACGCCGTCGAGTTCGCGCCCTGGGATCGGCAGGTCGCGCCAGTCGGTCGCGCCACCGGTGAGCACCACGGCGTCGTAGTTCAACCGCAGTTGCGCCGCAGTGAGGTCCACGCCGACGTTTACCCCGGTCCGGAACTGCGTGCCCTCGGCCTCCATCTGCTCGATGCGGCGGTCGATGTGGCGCTTCTCCATCTTGAACTCGGGAATGCCGTAGCGGAGCAGCCCACCGATCCGATCGGCGCGCTCGAACACCGTGACCTGGTGCCCGGCCCTGGTCAGCTGCTGCGCGGCGGCCAGACCCGCGGGACCCGACCCGACGACCGCGACCTTCTTGTTGGTCAGCCGGTCCGGCGGAAGGGGGACCACCCAGCCCTTGTCGAAGGCATTGTCGATGATCTCGACCTCGACCTGCTTGATGGTCACCGCATCTTGATTGATGCCGAGCACACACGACGCCTCGCACGGTGCGGGGCACAACCTTCCCGTGAACTCCGGGAAGTTGTTGGTGGCATGCAGGCGCTCGATGGCGTCGCGCCAGCGGTCGCGGTAGACCAGGTCATTCCACTCGGGAATGAGGTTGCCAAGCGGGCAACCGTTGTGGCAGAACGGGATTCCGCAGTCCATGCAGCGGGCAGCCTGATCCCGCAGCACGTCGTGGGAGAAGTCCTCGTAGACCTCTTTCCAGTCCCGCAGGCGCAGTGGGATCGGCCTGCGCTGCGGGGTCTCGCGGTGGGTGTGCTTGAGGAAGCCGCGGGGATCAGCCACGTGCCGCCGCCATGATCGCCTCGTTGACGTTCTCGCCGTTGCGCTCGGCTTCTGCGATGGCGGCCAGGACGGACTTGTAGTCGCGCGGCATCACCTTGACGAAGTGCTTCAGTTCGGACTCCCAGTCGGACAGAACGCGTTGACCCACAGCCGAATCGGTGGCGTCGACGTGAGCCTGGATGATGTCGCGCAGCCACGCCGAGTCGGCGGAGCCGTCCTCGACGGTCTCGAGTTCCACCATCTCGGCGTTGAGGTTGTCGGGCAGTGCGCCCCGTGGGTCGTAGACGAAGGCCATGCCGCCGGACATGCCCGCGGCGAAGTTGCGGCCGGTGGGTCCGAGGATCGCGACCTTGCCACCCGTCATGTACTCGCAACCGTGATCGCCAACGCCCTCGACCACCGCGTGGGCGCCCGAGTTGCGCACCGCGAACCGCTCGCCGACCTGCCCGCGCAGGAACGCCTGCCCGCTGGTCGCACCGAACAGGATGACGTTGCCCGCAATGATGTTGTCCTCGGCCACGTAGCCGGCAGGTGCGCTCTCCGATGGCCGCACGACGATGCGTCCGCCGGACAGGCCCTTGCCCACGTAGTCGTTGGCGTCGCCGTACACCCGCAAGGTGATGCCCTTGGGCACGAACGCCCCGAAGCTGTTGCCCGCGGAACCGTCGAACGTGATGTCGATGGTTCCGTCCGGAAGTCCTTGCCCGCCATGAGCCTTGGTCAGCTCATGGCCGAGCATCGTGCCGACCGTCCGGTTGACGTTGGCGATGCTGGTGCTGAATCGAACCGTTGACCCATTGTCCAAGGCCTCACGGCATTGCACGATCAGCTGCTGATCCAGCGCCTTGTCCAGGCCGTGATCCTGGCGCGAACTGCAGTACAGGTCCTGGTTCATGAACGCCGATTCGGGCTCGTGCAGCACCGGCGTCAGGTCCAGCTTGTGGGCCTTCCAGTGCTCGGCGGCGCGCTGGGTGTCGAGCGCCCCGACCTGTCCGACCATCTCGTTGACCGTGCGGAAGCCCAACTGCGCCATGAGTTCGCGCACTTCTTCGGCGATGAACAGGAAGAAGTTCTCGACGAACTCGGGCTTGCCGTTGAAGCGCTCCCGAAGCAGCGGATTCTGTGTGGCTACGCCGACGGGGCAGGTGTCGAGGTGGCACACCCGCATCATGATGCACCCGGCAACCACCAGAGGCGCTGTGGCGAAACCGAATTCCTCACCACCGAGCAGGGCGGCGACCACGACGTCGCGACCAGTCTTGAGCTGACCGTCGACCTGCACGACGATGCGGTCGCGAAGTCCGTTGAGCAGCAGGGTCTGCTGCGTTTCGGCGAGACCGAGCTCCCACGGTGCGCCCGCATGCTTCTGCGAGGTGAGCGGGGTTGCGCCGGTGCCTCCGTCGTGCCCGGAGATCAGCACCACGTCGGCGTGCGCCTTGGAGACACCAGCCGCCACCGTTCCCACTCCATTCTCGCTGACGAGCTTGACGTGCACGCGCGCCGAGGGATTGGCGTTCTTCAGGTCGTGGATCAGCTGCGCGAGATCCTCGATGGAGTAGATGTCGTGGTGGGGTGGCGGCGAGATGAGTCCGACGCCTGGCGTCGAGTGCCGCACCTCCGCCACCCAGGGGTACACCTTGTGGCCCGGAAGCTGTCCGCCCTCACCGGGTTTCGCGCCCTGGGCCATCTTGATCTGGATGTCGGTGCAATTGGTGAGGTAGTGACTGGTCACACCGAAGCGGCCGGAGGCGACCTGCTTGATGGCACTGCGTCGCCAGTCGCCGTTCTCCTCGGGCTCGAACCGATGGACGGCCTCGCCGCCCTCGCCCGAATTCGACCGTCCACCAAGGCGATTCATTGCGATGGCGAGGGTCTCGTGAGCCTCGGCGGAGATCGAGCCATAGCTCATCGCGCCGGTCGAGAAGCGCTTGACGATCTCGGTGGCGGGCTCCACCTCGTCCAACGGCACCGGCGGGCGGAAGTCGTCGCGGAACTTGAGCAGACCACGCAGCGAGGCGAACCGCTCGCTCTGATCGTCGACCAGCTTGGTGTACTCCTTGAAGACCGAGTACTGACCGGTGCGGGTGGAGTGCTGCAGCTTGAACACGGTGTCGGGGTTGAACAGGTGGTACTCGCCCTCGCGGCGCCACTGGTACTCGCCGCCGACCTCGAGCTCGCGGTGCGCGCGCTCGTCCGGGCGGTCCAGGTAGGCCAGCGCGTGTCGGGCTGCGACGTCGTCGGCGATGTCGTCGAGGTCGATGCCACCGACCGGACAGCTCAGCCCGGTGAAGTATTCGTCGAGCACCTGCTGGCTGATGCCGATGGCCTGGAACAGCTGGGCGCCGGTGTAGGACGCCAGCGTGGAGATGCCCATCTTGGACATCACCTTCAGCACGCCCTTGCCTGCGGCCTTCACGTAGTTGGCCTTGGCTTGGTCGCTGGTGATGTCGGTGATGACTCCCCGGTCCACCATGTCTTCGATCGACTCGAAGGCCATGTACGGGTTGATGGCGGCGGCACCGAAGCCGACGAGCGCCGCCATGTGGTGCACCTCGCGGGCGTCGCCCGCCTCGACGACGAGCCCGACCTGGGTGCGGGTGCGGTCGCGCACCAGGTGGTGATGCACTGCCGACACGCTCAGCAGCGACGGAATCGGCGCGAGTGATTCGTTGGACTCACGGTCGGACAGCACGATGATGCGGGCCCCGTTGCGGATGGCGGCCGACACCTTCGCGCGGACGTCGTCCAGCGCCTCCTTCAGCCCCTGGCCGCCCCTGGCCACCGGGTAGAGGCAGCGGATGACCGCCGCGCGCAGACCGTGCTTGTGGCCCCGGACCTCGTGGTCGGGGTCGACGCAGATCAGCTTCGACAGTTCGGCGTTGCGCAGGATGGGCTGCTTCAGCACGATCTGCCTGCACGATTCCGCATTCGGGTTGAGCAGGTCGCCCTCTGGGCCGACATTGCCCTGAAGGCTGGTCACCACCTCTTCGCGGATGGCGTCCAGCGGCGGGTTCGTCACCTGGGCGAACAGCTGCTGGAAGTAGTCGTAGAGCATCCGCGGGCGCGCCGACAACACCGCGACCGGCGTGTCGGTGCCCATCGAGCCGAGCGCCTCGGCACCCGTACGCGCCATGGGCGCGACCAGCATGTTGAGCTCTTCGTACGTGTAGCCGAAGGCCTGCTGGCGCAGCACCACCCGGTGGTGCGGCATGCGGATGTAGTCACCGGGCGGCAGATCGTCGAGTTGGAACAGACCGGCGTCGAGCCATTCCTGGTACGGAAGGTCCGCGGCGAGTTCGGCCTTGACTTCCTCGTCGGAGACGATGCGGCCCTGGGCCGTGTCGACCAGGAACATCCGGCCGGGCTGCAGGCGCATCTTCTGCACGACGCGTGACGGGTCCAGGTTGAGCACGCCCGCCTCGGATGCCAGCACGACGAGCCCGTCGTCGGTCACCCAGATCCGCGACGGACGCAGGCCGTTGCGGTCCAGCACCGCACCGATCACGGTGCCATCGGTGAAGCACACCGACGCCGGGCCGTCCCATGGCTCCATCAGCGACGAGTGGTACTCGTAGAACGCCCGACGGGCGGGGTCCATCGAATCGTGCCGCTCCCACGCCTCCGGGATCATCATCAGCATGGCGTGGGGCAGACTGCGCCCGCCGAGGTGCAGCATTTCGAGCACCTCGTCGAAGCGCGCGGTGTCGGACGCCCCGGGCGTACAGACCGGGAAGATCTTGTCGACGTCGCCGTAGGACCCGAAGACGTCGGTGTGGATGAGCGCCTCGCGCGCCCGCATCCAGTTCTCGTTGCCGGTGACGGTGTTGATCTCGCCGTTGTGCGCGACGCGCCGGAACGGGTGCGCGAGCGGCCAGGACGGGAACGTGTTGGTGGAGAAGCGCGAGTGCACGATGGCGAGCGCGCTGGTCAGCCGCTCGTCCTGCAGGTCGAGGTAGAACGCCCGCAGCTGCGGCGTGGTGAGCATGCCCTTGTAGACGAACGTCTGCCCGGAAAGGCTTGGGAAGTAGACGGTTTCACGTCCCGGCCCATCCTGTCCCGGGCCCTTGGTGCCGAGCTCGTGCTCGGCGCGCTTGCGCACCACATAGGCGCGGCGTTCCAGGTCCATGCCCGATCCGCTCGACCCCTTCCCGTCGCTTCGCTCGCCCAGACCGACGAACAGCTGCCGGAAGGTCGGCATCGCATCCCTGGCGAGGGCACCCAGCGAGGAATCGTCGGTCGGCACGTCGCGCCAGCCGAGCACCGTCAGGCCCTCGGCCTCGACGATCTTGCCGACGGACTCGCATGCGGCGGCGGCGTCGCGCGACGACTGCGGCAGGAACGCGATGCCCGTCGCGTAGCTCCCCGGCTCGGGCAGCTCGAAGTCGACCACGGCTCGGAGGAACTCGTCCGGCACCTGCAGCAGGATTCCCGCACCGTCGCCGGTGTTCGGTTCGGCGCCCTGCGCACCACGATGCTCCATGTTCAGAAGCGCGGTGATGGCCTTGTCCACGATGTCGCGGCTGCGACGACCGTGCATGTCGGCAACCATCGCGACACCACAGGAGTCGTGCTCGTATGCGGGGTTGTACAGCCCTTGGGTTTGGGGCGCCATTCCCACCTCGTCCTTCACCAATTTGTCCATGGCGGCCGTCGACGACGGCGTATGCCCGGCTTGGCGAAGGGTGCCTTTAGTGCAGCACTGAACGACGGGCTTTGTCCCACTCGCCACAAGTGCTGAAACGATATGACAAACACCGCCTGACATGCCAACTTAGGCCCACCTAAGTAATGGTGCACGCCTGCAGGTTCCGCATCCGGCGCCTTCTCGGCTTCGGGCGTTAAGGCGTTGTCGCCCTTGATCTTTCGCGTCCACCCTCGGAAACGCCTCGTTTGACGGTGCGACCCACATCACTCCGTCCACGGCGCGCACAATTTGCTGTCCCAAAAATATTGAGCGTCCTTACTCGATCAACACTCATTCCGTAGTTAGCTAGAAAGACTAGCCGGATTCTTAGACACGGGCAGAATCGAGGGCAAGGACGCTGGCCGCGGGACTCAGGTCCACTCGACGCAACAGTTGCGCATTGAGCGCCACCACGACCGTCGACAACGACATCAGCAGCGCACCCACCGACATCGGCATCACGAACCCGATCGGCGCGAGCACCCCGGCCGCCAACGGAACCGAGATCAGGTTGTATCCAGCTGCCCACCAAAGATTTTGCGACATCTTTCGGTAGGACGCCCGGGACAGAAGGATGGTCGACAACACCGAGCGCGGATCCGAACTGGCCAGGATCACGCCCGCCGAACCGATGGCGACGTCGGTCCCCGCGCCGATCGCGATGCCGACGTCAGCGCGGGCCAGTGCGGGCGCGTCGTTGACGCCGTCACCGACCATCGCCACCTTGAGGCCCTCGCTCTGTAGTTCGGCGACCTTGGCGGCCTTGTCCTCGGGCCGAACCCCCGCGAAGACCCGCTCGATGCCGAGCTGGGCGGCTACCGACCTCGCGACGGGTTCCGCGTCGCCGGTGATCATGACGACCTCGATGTCCAGCCGTCGCAGCGTGTCGACGGTCTGCCGGGACTCCTCGCGGATCTCGTCGGCGAGCGCGAGCGCGCCCGCAACCGTGCCGTCGACCAGGACGTGCAGCACGATGGACCCTTCGGCATGCCACACCGCGGCCACCTCGAGCTCGGTCTGGCCGGCATCGGCGAGCAGCCGCGGTCCGCCGACCCGCACCACGACGCGTTCGCCGTCTCCGCCGGCGGTGACGCGTTCGCCGGCTCCGCCGGCGGTGCGCCCGTCCACCGTGGCCGTGACGCCGACCGCTGGGGACGACGTGAAGTCGGCCGAGCTGGGCACGGCGAGCTTCCTTCGTCGAGCTGCCGCGACGATCGCCCGCGCCAACGGATGTTCGGAGTCGGCCTCGGCGGCGGCGGCCAGCGCCAGCACGTCAACATCGGACCGGCCGTCCACCGCGACGACCGCCCGCAGCGCCGGCTCTCCCTTGGTCAAGGTGCCCGTCTTGTCGAACAGCACGGCCCCGACGGTGCGCATGCTCTCCAGCGCAAGCCGGTCCTTCACCAGCACCCCGCCCCGTGCGGCCCGCTCTGTGGCGATCGAAACCACCAGCGGGATCGCCAGGCCGAGGGCGTGGGGGCAGGCGATCACCAGGACGGTGATCGTGCGGATGACGGCGTCCTCAGGGCTGCCAACGAACGTCCACACCACCGCCGTGACGACCGCGGATCCGAGTGCGAACCAGAACAGCCAGCCCGCTGCCTTGTCGGCGAGGCGCTGCGCGCGCGACGACGAGTTCTGCGCCTCGGTCACCAGCCGCTGAATGCCCGCCAGCGCCGTGTCGGCTCCGACCGCGGAGACCTTGACGCGGATCCCCGAATCGGTCGCGACGGTGCCCGCCACGACCGCGTCGCCGACGCCCCTGCGGACCGGCCGGGACTCGCCGGTGACCATCGACTCCTCGATCTCCGCGCTGCCCTGCGTGATCCGGCCATCGGCCGGGACGCTGCCGCCTGGGCGCACGATCACGACGTCGCCCACTCGCAGCTCGGCAGGGGCGACGGTCTCAGTGCCCCCTGGCGTGACGCGCTCGGCCTCGTCGGGCAGCAACGCGGCCAGCGAATCCAGCGCCGACGTGGTCTGCGCCAGCGACCGCATCTCGATCCAGTGGCCGAGAAGCATGATCACGATGAGCAGCGCGAGTTCCCACCAGAAGTCGAGCCCGTGGTTCAGCGCGCCAAGGGACGCGCCCCACGACGACACGAACGCCACGGTGATCGCCAGCCCGATCAGCAGCATCATTCCCGGTTTGCGAGAACGGATTTCGCTGACTGCACCGGTGAGAAACGGCTTGCCGCCCCACGCGTACATCGCCGATCCGAGCACCGGGGACACCCATCGCGCGCCGGGCACGTTGGGTACCGCGTACCCCAGGATCATCGCGAACATCGGCGACAACGCCACCGTTGGGATGGCCAGCAGCAGCATGATCCAGAACAGCCTGCGGAACTGGGCGACATGGCCGGCGTGACCGCCATGACCGTGCCCCTCGTGTTCGCCGTGCTCGGCGTGCATCTGGTGCTGGGTGTGGTCGACCTCGGTCATGACAACACCATATACCCCCGGGGGGTATATGGCTACGCTCGCGTCAGACCCACCTCGGATAGCATCCGGCTCATGTCCCGTCGAGCCAGTCAGCCCGACGATTCGGTGCGGGGCTCGGTGTACGTCTGCGTGACGGCGATCGTCGCTGGCGTGGTCATTGGGTTCGTCGGCGGCGCGTTCCGCTGGTGTCTGCAAACCGCCGACGATCTGCGCATCGACCTCGTCGAGTGGGCACACGAGCTGCCAGGGCCCGGCTGGTTGGTACCCATGGCCGCCGCAGCGGCCGGTGCGGCACTGGCCGCCCTGATCGTGCGGTGGGAGCCGTTGGCGGCCGGCAGCGGTATCCAGCACGTCGAGGCGGTGTTTCTCTGCGACGCGCGACCGCCACGGATCCGGCTGCTTCCCGCGAAGTTCATCGGTGGCGTGTTGAGCATGGGATCCGGGTTGGTGTTGGGCCGCGAGGGGCCAACGGTGCACATGGGTGCGGCGATCGGGGCCGAAGCCGCACGGCGCGCCCGGCTACCCGATGCCGAAGTCAGGATGATGCAGACGGCGTTGGGCGGCGCCGGCCTGGCCGTTGCGTTCAACGCGCCGATCGGTGGCACCCTGTTCACGCTCGAAGAGGTCACCAAGTCGTTTCGGGTCAAAACCGTTCTGGCGACGCTCTTCTCGGCCGTCACGGCAGTGGCGTGCTCCCGGTTGTTGCTGGGCAATCATGCGGATTTCCACGTCGAGCCCATGGGTTCTACGGCGCTCGCGTGGCTACCGCTCTTCGTCGTGTTCGGCGTGCTCACCGGATGCCTCGGTGCCGTTTACAACGGGTTGGTGTTGTGGTTCCTCGACCACGTCGCTGCGATACGCCGAATACCAGCCCTGGCCAAGGCTGCCGTCGTCGGTGCGATCGTCGGGTTCGCGATGTTCGTCTACCCACTCTCCGTTGGCGGCGGAGAGGACCTGACACAGCTGATCCTCGGCGGACAGCACCTCGTTGTCTCCGCCGTCATCGGAATCCTTGCGGTGCGGTTCGTCGCGGGCCCCCTGTCGTACTCGACGGCCGTACCCGGCGGACTGTTCGCACCGCTGCTGGCCGTTGGTTCACTGTGGGGACTGCTGTTCGTCGGATGCTTCAACGCCGTGTGGCCCGAAGACGCAACGCAGCTGGCCGTTCCCATGGCGCTCGTCGGCATGGCGGCGTTCTTCGCGGCTACCGTGCGCGCTCCCGTGACGGCGTTGGTCCTCGTCGTCGAGATGACGGCCACCACCGAGGCGCTCCTGCCGATGATGGTCGCGACCGGCGCCGCAGTGCTCGTCGCCAACGTCATGGGATCGCCGCCGATCTACGACAGCCTTCGAGCGCGAATGCCCGACGAAGAGTCCATCGAGAGGCGCGGCGACGGCTAGCGTTCAGCCATGACATCCAGGCACGCCACGTCATTGATCAACGGCGTCGTCGTCGAGGAGAACGACCTCGGCTCGATGAGGCGGGTAACGGCCGACACATTGCCGATCCTGTCGGGCATCTCCATCAAGTTCTCCAGTTTCACGGGCAGCGCCGGTGAGATGTTGCACGTCGACTCGGGCTCGCTGCACCACATCGAGAACATCGGCGACGAACCCGAATTCCCGTTCACCAAGACCGATCCGCTCCTCGTGACACGCGACGATCCGCCCGACGCGCACGCGAAGGGCGAGTAACGCTCCGATAGCGGCCGATCACGATCGGGGAAGGATTCGGCCACGACCGGTCGAAACCGGCTGAGTACGTGGGACCCTCGCGTCACTGGCAACTCAACGACGAGATGCCAAGGGAGGTTACCGCTATGACTACACCCACGATGTCGCATCGACTGGCTGCGGAGTTCATCGGAACGTTCTGGCTGGTCCTCGGAGGCTGCGGCAGTGCCGTGTTCGCCGCCAAGTTCGTCTCCGACGGCGTGTCTGTGGGCATCGGATTCCTCGGCGTCGCACTGGCATTCGGCCTTACCGTGTTGACCGGCGTGTACGCGTTCGGCACCATCTCTGGCGGGCACTTCAATCCCGCGGTCACCCTCGGCGCAGCACTCGCCCGACGGGTCGAGTGGCGGGCCGTGCCCGCGTACTGGGTCACCCAGGTGGTCGGCGGCGTGGTCGGCGGCCTGGTGATCTACGTGATCGCCAAGGGACAGGACGGCTGGTCGGCGACGGGCAACATGGCGGCCAACGGTTTTGGCGACCACTCGCCCGGCGGCTACTCGTTTCTCGCCGTCGTCGTTGCGGAGATCGTGCTGACCGGTGTGTTCTTGCTCGTCATCCTTGGCGCCACTGACGACCGCGCTCCGAAGGGCTTCGCGGGCTTGGCAATCGGGCTGACATTGACGCTAATCCACCTCATCTCGATCCCGATCTCCAACACCTCGGTCAACCCAGCTCGCTCCACCGCCGTCGCCTTCTTCAACGGCGCAGGCGCACCCGCGCAGCTGTGGGTGTTCTGGCTCGCGCCACTGGTCGGTGCGGCAATCGCAGGGATCGCCTACCCATTCCTGTTCGGCCGCAACGAGGAACTAGCCGACCGGCCGGTCCGCGACGACGCCCTGGAGGCCGTGAACTAACAGTGAGGAGGTCGGACCCGCACCCCCGACGGGATGCGGGCCCGCTTCCGGCCGACTGCTTGACCGGAGCCTATTTCGCCTGCGCTACTTGGAAGAGGTCTTCCTCTTCACGCTTCGCGTGGCCTGCTTCTCGGTCGATGCACCCTGATTGGCCAACTGACCGCCCGCGCTCTCCAGATGCGCACGGACGAACCACTGGAACTTCTCCAGTTCGCCCGCGTGCCCGATCAAGATGTCCTGTGACACCAGATCGAGGTCTTCCAGGCGGTCGATGGCCTTGCGGGTGTCCTCGTTGATCCCCGTGTAGACGAGGTCGAGGGCCGCCAGGTGAGCCAGCACGGTGTCGCGGCCGACCGAGTAGTCGTCCCAGGTGCGGTCCTTGAGGATGGCGCCGGGGGTGCCCTGTGGAGACACGCCGAGTGCCGCGATGCGTTCGGCCGCCTCGTCGGCGTAGCCGCGCACCAGGTCGACCTGCGGGTCGATCATCTCGTGGACACCGATGAAGTTCGGCCCGACGACGTTCCAGTGCACGTGTTTGAGCGTCAGGTGCAGATCGTTGTAGGTGCTGAGCTGCTTCTGCAGAAGGTCGGCGACCTCGCGGCCATCCTTTTCCGACATTCCGGGAACGGTGAATCCTGGCATGGTGCCTCCTTTGTGATTGCTCAAGAGGAGGCCTACCCGGGTCGGCAGGGAGCTACACCTCGCTACGCTCGCCGCATGACGGAGTCGCCACCGGGGTTCACGGGATTCACCGAGGCCGCACTCGACTTCTACGACGACTTGGAGATGGACAACACGAAGTCGTACTGGGAGGCGCACAAGGACGTCTATCAAGCGAGCGTCAAGGCACCGATGACGGCGCTGGTCGCTGCGCTGGAGTCGGAGTTCGGCAACGCCAAGGTATTTCGGCCGTTTCGCGACGTCCGGTTCGCCAAGGACAAGACGCCCTACAAGACCCACCAGGGCGCGTTCGTCGCCGCCGGTCCCGCCTGCGGGTGGTACGTCGAGATCTCCGCCCGCGGCTTCCGTTCCGGAGCGGGTTTCTACGAGGCCAGCCCGTCGGACCTGGGCCGGATCCGTGCCTCCATCGCCAACGAGCTGACCGGCGATGAGCTTGGCAAGATCCTGGCCAAGCTCAAGCGAGCCGGCTTCACCGTCGGCGGCGACCGGCTGAAGACCTCGCCGCGCGGGTACGACGCCGATCATCCGCGCATCGACCTGCTCCGGCACCGCTCCCTGACCGTCGGGAAGGACTACGGGTTCGAGCCGGTCATCCATACCGCCAAGCTCGTCGACGCCGTCCGTGCGGACTGGAAGGCCGCCCGTCCGCTGGTCGACTGGGTCACCGCACGTTTGGGCGATTAGAGCGCGCGCAGGTCCGGGATCGCCTGCCTGGCCCCGAACCGAGGATTGCGGGCCAATCCGCTGACCTCGAGTAGCCGGACCGCGCGATGCCGATGCGGGCGCAACGGTTCCAACAGTTCGATCATCTCCGGGTCGTCGATCCGATGCCCGAGCAGGCTGGACCCGATAACGTTCGACAGGTGGTAGTCGCCGACCGACAGTGCGTCGGCGTCCCCGAACGCGCGCTGCGCGATCTCGGCGGCGGTCCACTCCCCGACACCCGGTAGCGACATCAGCGCGGTCCGCGCATCGGTGGCCGAACGGTCCGAAAGCCGCTCGAGGGAATCAGCGCGTTGCGCGCACCCGACGAGCGTTCGGGCCCGGCTGGGGTCGACGTTGGCGAGGTGGAACTGCCACGACGGGATGCGCCGCCACACGTCGGCCGACGGCGGAACCCGCATCGGCACGGGCGTCGGACCCGGCGCCGGACTGCCGTACTTGGTGACCAACAGGCGCCACGCCCGGAACGCGTCCTTGCCCGACGCACGCTGTTCCAGGACGGCGGGGATGAGGGCTTCGAGGACCCGGTCGGTGCGTCCGAGCCGCAGGTGCGGCACCTTGCGATGGGCCTCCGCGATGGTGGGCTCGACGGGCGCGAACCCCGTCGTGTCGTCGTGGACGCCGAGCATGGTGGGCAGTCGCGTGCAGAACTCGTCGGCGCCCTCGCCCCACGCCTCGCAGTCGACGACGTCGATCGCCGAGTTGGTGATCCTCGCCGTGACCGGACCGCTGGCCAACAGGCTGGTCTTCCAGATGGCTGCGCCGAAGACCCGGTAGCAGGGATCACCAGGGCCGCGCCGCAGCGGCGACAACGTCATCGACGGGCTCGCAGGTCCCCCGAACGTCACGCTGGCGGAGCTGGGCACCGCCCCAGGCTAACCGACCGTGACGTCGGCCTTGTTGG
>JAOPVF010000284.1 GCA_025963195.1 Mycobacterium sp.
GCGCTTGGCATGGCCACCAAGGCACGCAAGGCGGGCGAGCGCGCCGACATCGCGTTCGTGGTGGCCGACGCCGGTTGGAAGTATCTGTCGACCGGCGCATACGCCGGTAGCCTTGATGATGCAGAGGACGCATTGGAAGGGCAGCTATGGGCATGAGCGGCGGCATCGCCGGTTACACACCCGCGCCGCAGAAGAAGCAACGGCCCGCCTGGATGATCGGCGGGGCCACCATCGTCAGCTTCGTCGCTCTGCTCTACGTCATCGAGACCTGGGACGCGGTCAACCACCAGGAGCTCAACTCCGACGGGATCCGGCCGCTGGAGTCCGACGGACTGTGGGGCATCATCTGGGCGCCGCTGCTGCACGCCAACTGGGAACACCTCATCGCCAACACCGGGCCGGCCCTCGTACTCGGCTTCCTCGTCACGCTGGCCGGGATGTCCCGGTTCATCTATGCGACCGCGATCGTCTGGATCCTCGGCGGCTTCGGTACCTGGCTGATCGGCAACATCGGCTCCCCGCCCGGCGTGGAGACCAACCACATCGGCGCGTCCGGACTGATCTTCGGATGGCTGACCTTCTTGATCGTGTTCGGCTTCTTCACCCGCAAGGCGTGGCAGATCGTCGTCGGCATCGTCGTCCTGTTCATCTACGGCGGCGTCCTGCTCGGCGCTCTACCCGGCACCTTCGGGGTGTCATGGCAGGGTCACCTGTGTGGCGGCATCGCCGGCGTCTTCGCCGCGTACCTGCTGTCCGGGCCGGAGCGCAAGGCCCGCGAGAAGCGCAAGACCGGGACAGCGTCGCAGCTGTCGTACTGACGACACCAGCCGCCGTGGAACTTGCCGATCAAACTTTGCTGAAGTGAGGCGGCCACCACACCGCCGGCGATTCGGGTCGGGCATCGCTGCCGCCGTCGAGCCTGGTAGGGCATCACACGCTGACGGAAGAATGAAACTCGTCGCCCAAAGCCGTGATGTTTTCGCGCAAGCAAGATCGGGCATGGCAAGCTAGTGAGCGTGCGAATCACCGTACTGGGTTGCTCCGGCAGTGTCGTCGGGCCAGATTCGCCAGCTTCGGGATATTTGGTGAGCGCACCCGATACGCCACCGCTGGTGATCGACTTCGGCGGCGGCGTGCTTGGCGCGCTGCAGCGTCACGCCGATCCCGGCACCGTGAGCGTGCTCCTCTCGCACCTACACGCCGATCATTGCCTCGACCTGCCCGGCCTGTTCGTGTGGCGCCGCTACCACCCGAATCCGCCGGAGGGGCGCGCCCTCATGTACGGGCCAGCCAACACGTGGGCACGGCTCGGTGCGGCGTCGTCGCCCGAGGGCCGCGAGATCGACGACTTCTCCGACGTCTTCGAGATCCGCAACTGGGTCGACAATCAGCCGGTCGACATCGGATCGCTGTCGGTGGTGCCCCGCCTGGTGTGCCATCCGACGGAGTCCTACGGCATGCGGATCACCGACCCGTCCGGTGCGACGTTCGTCTACAGCGGTGACACCGGGTACTGCGACGCGCTGGTCGAACTCGCGCGCGGCGCCGACGTATTCCTGTGCGAAGCGTCCTGGACGGATGCGCCCGACCGTCCGCCGAAACTTCACCTGTCCGGCACCGAGGCGGGCGTGGCGGCGAGAAACGCCGGCGTGCGAGAGCTGCTGCTGACCCACATTCCGCCGTGGACGTCCCGTGAGGACGTGATCAGCGAGGCCAAGGCGGAGTTCGACGGTCCGGTGCACGCGGTCGTGTGCGACGAGACGTTCGACGTCACCCATCACTGAGTCATAGCCGCCCGTTAGGGTTGCTGGGTGTCCAGACGAGAAGACGGCCGGCTCGACGACGAGCTGCGCCCGGTAACCATCACCCGCGGCTTCACCTCGCACCCGGCAGGCTCGGTGCTGGTGGAGTTCGGGCAGACCCGGGTGATGTGCGCGGCAAGCGTCACCGCAGGCGTGCCCCGGTGGCGCAAGGGATCCGGCCAGGGCTGGCTCACCGCCGAGTACGCCATGCTGCCGGCCGCCACCCACGAACGGTCGGACCGCGAGTCGGTCAAGGGCCGGGTGGGCGGTCGCACCCAGGAGATCAGCCGGCTGGTCGGCCGCTCGCTGCGCGCGTGCATCGACCTCGGCGCCCTTGGTGAGAACACCATCGCGATCGACTGCGACGTGCTGCAGGCCGACGGCGGCACCCGCACCGCCGCGATCACCGGCGCCTACGTGGCGTTGGCCGACGCGGTGACGTACCTGTCCGCCGCGGGGCGGCTGTCCGATCCGCGGCCGCTGTCCTGTGCGATCGCCGCGGTGTCCGTCGGGGTGGTCGACGGCCGAGTGCGCGTCGACCTGCCCTACACGGAGGACTCGCGCGCCGAGGTGGACATGAACGTCGTCGCCACCGACACCGGCACGCTGGTCGAGATCCAGGGCACGGGTGAAGGTGCGACGTTCCCGCGCTCGACGCTCGACAAGATGCTCGATGCCGCCCTCGCCGCGTGCGAGCAGATCTTCGTGATCCAGCGCGAGGCGCTCGAGTTGCCGTATCCCGGTGTGCTGCCCGAGCCGACCACGCCCGCGAAGAAGGCGTTCGGGAGCTGACCAACTTGCTCGTGGCCAGCCGCAATATCAAGAAGCTGGCCGAACTGCACCGCGTGCTCGACGCCGCAGGGGTGTCGGGTCTTCATCTGTTGTCGTTGGACGACGTGCCTGCCTTCGACGAGGCGCCCGAGACGGGTGCGACGTTCGAGGAGAACGCGTTGGCCAAGGCGCGTGACGCGTTCCGTGCCACCGGGCTGCCTGCCGTTGCCGACGATTCCGGGATCGCGGTGGACGCGTTGAACGGGATGCCGGGCGTGCTGTCCGCGCGTTGGGCCGGATCCCACGGCGACGATCTGGCGAATCTGCGGCTGCTGCTGGGCCAACTCGGCGACGTGCCCGATTCTCGGCGCGGGGCGGCGTTCGTCTCGGCGTGTGCCCTGGTGTCGTCGGCAGGCGAGACCGTGGTGCGGGGGGAGTGGCCCGGGGTCGTGGCGCGTGAGCCGCGCGGCGACGGCGGGTTCGGTTACGACCCGATCTTCGTACCTCTCGGATCGACACGCTCGGCGGCGGAACTCACTGCTGCCGAGAAGGACGCTGCGTCCCATCGCGGGCGGGCCTTGGCGCTGCTGGTGCCTGCGCTGCGCGAGCTGGCCGCGCTATAAGCCGAACTGCGCCTTGATGTTTCGGGTCTGGAAGTGCTCGACGATGATGCCGAGCAGCGGGATGGTGCCCGCGAGCAGCACGCCGATGGTCTTGCCGATCGGCCAGCGCACCTTGACCGCCAGGTTCGCGGTGAACAGCAGGTAGACGAAGTACACCCAGCCGTGCACGATGCCGATCCAGCTGGGCGGGTCCTCGACCTTGACGATGTACTTCAGCACCATCTCGTAGCACAGCGCGATCAGCCAGATGCCGGTCGTCCA
>JAOPVF010000514.1 GCA_025963195.1 Mycobacterium sp.
CCCCCAGGAGCGTCATGCGCAAACTGTCGCGGATTCGCATCAGATGCAATTTGCGGCAGATCCAACGATCTTGCGAAAACTGGCGCTAAGGAAGCTGGGCTGGCTGCGAGGCAGTGACCCGGGTCACGGTTGCGTATGTTGAGTGCCCGTGTCCGAGGACGGGGATGACAAGGGCTTCCTAACCGCGAAGCAGTTGGCGGCGTGTTGTTGTTTCGACGGCGCGCCGTCTAGCGAGGAGCTCGAGCGGTTCTTCTTCCTCGACGACGAGGACCGGAAGATCGTCGCGAAGCGTCGGGGCGACGCCAACCATCTGGGGTTTGCGTTGCAGCTGACGACGGTGCGGTTCCTTGGCATGTTCCTGGATGATCCGCTGGACGTGCCGTCGGTGGTCCTGGATGAGCTGGCGGCCCAGCTCGTGATCGCCGATCCGTCGTGTGTGAAGACCTACGTCGAGCGGGCCAATACCAGGTGGGAGCATCGGCGGGAGATCTGCCGGGTTGATGGCTGGCGAGAGTTCGTCAGCGTCCGTGAGGAGCTGGGCAGGTGGATTGACCACCGGGCCTGGACTACCGGCTCGGGCCCGAAGGCCATTTTTGACGGGGTCATCGTCTGGCTTCGGCGGCGGCAGGTGCTGCTGCCGGCTGTGAAGGAGCTGGAGCGGTTGGTCAGCCGGGTAGTGCGGGAGGCGCACGCGCGGCTGTGGAGCACGCTGGCTGACTTGTTGACCGCCCAGCAGGCAAGGCTGCTGCTGGATCTGCTCGAGGTGCCAGCCGATCGCCGGTTCTCGGCGTTGGAGGTGCTGCGCCGCGGCCCGGTGGATCGCACTGGCAAGGCGCTGGTCGCGGCGTTGACCCGGGTGGCGCGGGTGGCGGGGATCGGGTTGGGCGAGGTGGACCTGGGTGTGGTCCCGGCGCGGCGGGTGGTGGAGCTGGCGCGGCGGGGGATGACGTCTAACGCGACTGACCTGCGGCGCACGATGCCGTACTCGAAGAGGCTGGCGACGTTGTTGGCGACGGTGGTGTATCTGGAGGCCAAGGCCACCGATGACGCGCTGGAGCTGTTCGACGTCATCATGACCAGCGAGTTGCTGGCCCGGGCGGAACGGCAGTCCAACGCGGACAAGCTCAGCCGCTACGCGCGCCTGGGCAAGAACGCGAGCCGCTTGGCCTCGGCGGTGAGCGTGTTATTGGAGGCTGAGGAGTGGGACGGCACCATCACGATCGATGTGCTGTGGGACGCGATCGAGAATGTGGCCACCCGTGCGCAGCTGCGGGCTTCGGTGGCCAACATCCACCAGATCCTGCCCCCGGATGCTGATCCAGACGGGGAGTGGCGTTCGGCGTTGATGAGTCGCTATCCGCTGGTCCGCAAGTTCCTGCGGTTGCTGGCGGAGACGATTGAGTTCGGGGCGACTACCGACGCCGCGCCGGTGCTGGAGGCGTTGAAAGCGTTGCCGGCGCTGCTCGAGGTGGGTCCGACCAAACGGATTCCGGCTGGTTTCCTCGATGCCCGTAAGGTCGCGATCGACGTGGTGACACCGGGCTGGCGCGAGCTGGTGTTGCAGCGCGACCGCCCACCGGAAACGGTGGACCGGGTCGCGTATGTGTTCTGCGTGCTGGATCAGTTCCATCAACGGCTGCGCCGGCGCGACATTTTCGCCGTGGCGTCCTCGCGGTGGGCCGACCCGCGAGCGCAGCTGCTCTCGGGCCAGGCGTGGGAATCGGCCCGCGAGTCGCTGATGGATTCGCTGCAGCTTCCCACCGACCCCGCCGAGTTGCTCACCGAGTGCGCGACGGAGCTGGACGCGATGTGGCGGCACATGGCCGCCCGAGCGGCCAAGGGGGACATCACCGTCGACGCCGACGGACGGGTGCACGCCGCGGCACTCAAGGCGATCCCCGAGCCACCGACGCTGGTCGAGCTACGTCGGCGCTGCCAGGCGACGATGCCCCGGGTCGACATCGGGGACCTGATCCTGGAAGTGATGGATTGGCATCCCCAGTTCACCGCCGCCTACACCCACATCTCCGGCGGCGGCACCCGGATCAGCGACAACCTCGACATCACGTTGGCCGCGGTGCTCACCGCGCAATCGCTCAACGTCGGCTGGGGTCCGGTGGTCACGCCGGGGGTGGAGGCGTTGACCCGGTCCCGGATCGGCCACGTTTATCAGAATTATGTCCGCGCGGAGAACCACGCCCGGGCCAACTCGGCGCTCATCGCCGGGCAGGCCGGGATCGCTACGGCGGAGCTGTGGGGCGGCGGCCTGGTCGCCGGCGTCGATGGGACCCGATTCGTGGTTCCCGTGCGCAGCATCGACGCCCGGCCCAACCCGAAGTTCTTCGGTCGCAAGAAAGGCACCACGCTCCTGAACATGATCAACGATCAGGGGGTGGGGCTGGCCGGGCTGGTGCTGGCTGGCACGCCCCGCGACTCGCTGTTCGCGGTCGATTTGATGTATCGCCGCGACGGCGGGGTCCGGCCGGAGGTGTTCATTTCCGACACCGGCTCTTATAGCGACATGGTGTTTGGGTTGCTTAAACTCCTGGGTGTTGATTACCGGCCCGAGCTTGCTGATCTGCCTGATCAGAAGCTGTGGCGGATCAACCCCAGCGCCGATTACGGACTGCTGGACCGGGCCGCGCGGGGCAAGATCGACCTGTCGCGGGTCGCACGGCACTGGCCCGACATCGTGCGGGTGGTGGCCTCGGTGCACAGCGGCCAGATCTGTGCCTCGGACGGGATGCGCATGCTGCAGCGCGGGGGCAACCCCACCCAGCTTGGGGACGCGCTGGCCCACTTCGGCAGGATCTTCAAGACTCTGCACGTCTTGGCTTACGTGGACCGGGAACCGTACCGGCGAGGCATCAAACGGATGCGCAACCTGCAAGAAGAGCGCCACGGCCTGGCCAAACACGTCTTCCACGGCCGCAAGGGCGAGCTCCGCGAGGCATATCACGCCGGGATGGAAGATCAACTAGGCACGCTGGGCCTGGTCACCAATTGCATCACGCTCTGGAACACCGCCTACCTTGACATGATCCTCAATCAGCTGCGGGAATCCGGTTACCCGGTGCGGAAGGAAGACGTCGCCCGCCTCCATCCGTACTGGTACAAGCACATCAACGTTTATCTGGACATTTTTCTTCGAGAATCGGGGGTCAGCGGGGGCTCATCGGGTTCGGTGCTCTCGGCGAGGTCGTCCAGGAGGCCGCGGATTCGGTCGGAGACCGCGTTATGCCGTTCGACCTCGCGGGGCCAGCCGCGCTCAACGGCGTCCTGGGCGAGTTGCTGCTCGCGAACGAGGCGTGCTCGTAGACGTGGCGCGTATTCGCTGGTGGTGAAGAACTTCGAGCAGCGCAGGTAGAGGTCGCACTCGCATGGGCCCTCGGCCGGGGTGCGCAGACAGTGGCCGAGCTCTAGTTCGGTCTTGAAGAAGTTGGTTTTCAGCCAGTTGACGGTGTCGGCGTCGAGCCGGTCGGCTAGCAGTGCCTCGGCAGCCGGGCCGGCCAGCCGGCCGCCAGCGGCGATGACCTTCTCGTACTGCTCTTTGAGGATCGGGTCGCTGATGTGCGAGTAGGTCACCGACATTTGCGCGTTGC
>JAOPVF010000290.1 GCA_025963195.1 Mycobacterium sp.
CCGCACACGGTCTTTCCTGGGTGGGTGACGTCACCCGGCTCGGCGACCTCCTGCTCGAGTCCGACGTCGTGGTGGTGTCGGCGCCACTGACCCCTACGACGGAGGGCATGATCGGCGCTGATCAGCTGCGGGCGCTCGGACGAGACGGTGTGCTGATCAACGTGGGCCGCGGACTCCTCGTGAACGAACACGCGCTATTCGACGCGCTCCGCAACGGAGACGTCCGCGGCGCCGCCATCGACGTCTGGTACCGCTACCCGACGAAGCCAGGCGAGGCCACTGCCCCCGCCACGCTTCCATTCGGCGAACTGGACAACGTGCTGATGACTCCGCACTCGTCCGCTATCACCACCGACACGTTCGGCGGTCGCGCCGACGACATCGCCGCCAACATCGGCAGGCTGGCCCGGGGCGAAACGCTACGCAATGTCCTCGGCCGATAGCTGGGCGTTCGAGAATGTAAAGTAGTCGCACGACTCACCCGGTTTATCCAATGCATTCAAAGTAACCAGCGTTGCAAATAGCCGCTATGAAACTCACTGAACCTGCGTGGGTACCACGCAAAGTTTGCCGGTGGAGATGCCGCTGCTGCGAATCGAGCGGCCAGCAGCTATTCTTCCTTGATGTGCCTAGTTGCCAGACAGGAAGCTTACGAACAGCTGAAAGTTTGGCCCCGCGCAACCAAGTGCGGATAGATTCACAACTGAATCGACTATGTTGCCCACGGGTCCGACGGCGATCGACGGGCAAGGCTCCGGCCAGGGAGCGCGGCTTTCCTGGGGCGTGACTACGAAACACATAGAGGACCAGTACGAATGACCCAAGACGCCATCGACACCAGCGCGGGGGCAGCCCAGGACCCGGCGAGCCCTCCCCGCCGCAAGCGGGTGCGCATCATCGGACTGGACGGCGTGCGCGGGCTGCTGTGCCTGATGATTGCCATCACGCACGTGACGACGCACTATTCGCCGAAAACCGCGGCCACCTGGCAGACCGGTCTCTTCGGATTCTCCCTGGTGTACTTCTTCGTACTGAGTGGTTTCTTGTTGTTCTTGCCGTATGTCCGCAATCTCGTGGACGAGCGCGCCAAGATGCCCGACGTCACGGACTACCTCGTACATCGGCTCGCCAGGATCATCCCGTGCTATCTGGTGATCTTCCTGTTCGTCAACTACGTCCTGCAGATCGCGTACGTCCAGAACCCGGCCATTCAGCCGCTCGGCACCGACGACGGCACCGGCATGATCACCGATCCGGGCATGCTGATCTCCAACCTCACGCTGACGCAAACGTACTTCCCCGCCTACATCCAGACGGGCATCAACCCGTCCTGGTCGCTCACGCTGGAATACGCGTTCTACGCCTCGCTGCCGCTGCTGGGCTTCCTCCTGTTCAAACTGCGCAAGCGGTCGACGAGGAATCCGTTCGTCCTGGCCGCTGTCGCGCCGCTCATCCTGCTCGTCATCGGGTTCGTTGGTCGATCGCTGACGCCCCTGGTGTACGCGAACTCGAGCACCACAGACTTCATCCTGCTCAACTGGGGTCCGAACTGGTCCGCGGTGTTCGCGAAGAGCTTCCTGACCAACGCCGACAACTTCGCGCTCGGCATGTTGGCCGCGATCGTATTCGTCGCGCTCGAGCATGGCGCCCTGCGCGAGCAGATCGCCAAGCGAGTGCGAATGCTCAGCGCGGTGGCGATCCTTCCGGTGTTCCTGGTGTCCGGAGTGCTGCTGGTCGTCGCGAATCAGTATGCGACGATGGGCGTCAGCGTGGTGGCTGCGTTGATGATCCTCGTCATCATCGCCCCACTCGGACGTGGGCAGAAGACCAAACTGGCGGTGTGGCTGGATGCCCGGCCGATTCGGTACGTCGGCGAGGTCTCCCTGTCCGCCTACCTCTGGCACTTCCCGATGCTGCTCCTGCTTGGCCGGCTCGGCTTGATGGCTGGCGACACGCTTCCGGGGATGCTGCGCAACATCGTGCTCCTTCTCACCTGCACCATCCTCGCGGCGACCGTGACCTACTACGGCATCGAGAAGCCGGCGATGAACTACGCGAAGCGCTTGCGCGCCAAGAAGAAGGCGAGTGTCGCGACGCCGGTCCCCGCGGCGGTCGCTCAGGACAGCGCGTCGTAGACGAGGTTGAAGTAACGATTGGTCCTGGCGGACCCCTCGACACCCGGGCCCATCTTGTTCATCACGTAGGCAATCGTCGTACGCCGATCGGGGTTCATCGTCTCTCACGAGCCACCCCAACCGCCCCAGAAGCAGATCTTCTCGTCGGGCACGAACGGAATGGATTCCGGCGCAGGTAATCCGAAGCCGAGTCCCCAACGGATGCGGTGCCCGGCCAGCACCAGATCGGGCCCGTCGCACTGCACCTCGAAGATCTTCTCGATGGTCTCGGGGCGAAGGAGTCGCACGCCGTCGACCTCGCCGCCGAGCGATATCGACGACAGGATCCGCGCCAACGCCCGCGCGTTGGTGTGGCCGTTGACGGCACCCATGTCGGCGGCCCGCCAGGCGTCGGTGTTCGCGACCACGGGGTCCAACGCAGGCCCGGTGAACGTCTTGAGCATCTGCTCGGTCCACTCATCCATCGGCGGGGTGCCCGCCATCGGGTCCGCGGCCGGAATGATCTCGGCGATCCTGGCGAAGTCAGCTGGCGGCGCTCCGATCTGGAAGTCCGCACCGAGCGGGCCGGCGATCTCGTCGGCGACGAACTGCTTGAGCGTCTTACCGGTGAGACGCCGTACCACT
>JAOPVF010000319.1 GCA_025963195.1 Mycobacterium sp.
GGTGTCGCCGGGGCCGAAGGCCGGGATGTCGTCGCGCAGCGACGCCTGATCGACGAAGTCCAGCGTGTTCATCGGTGACACTTCCTTGCTGTTCGCGGCTGCGGGCATCCGTCATGATTGCGACGTGATGGCCGAGCCCAGGTCTCGTACATAGGGTTCATCTCGCAGCAGACCGAGGCCCAAACCCTTGGGCGGTCCCCGACGTGCGCAGACAACTGCTCAATTGTGCCAGATGGCGCCCTAGCGGCGAAATCGCGTCGTCCGGGCCACGCTCACAACACGCGCAACACCCCGGCCGTCTGAGGGCGCATAGCCAGCCAGGAACGGTTACAGTTGCCCCCACTGGAGTGGGTCGCAACAGCCAGTCCTACCGTAGATCCCGAACGTCTCGTCACCCCTTTCACGAGGAGGGCCATGCACCGGCGGCGGTCGACGCTGCTGATGGTCAGCGCAATAGCGGTGGTCGTCGTGACGGTGGTAGCAGGCTGCGAAGCCAAGGTGTACGGCACTCCTCCGCCGCGGTCGGGCGGTCCACAGCTCACCGTCGTCGCCCCGCTGGGCAGCATGGCCCCGCTGCCCGAGGCCCCGCCGGACCAACCGGCCGCCGCGTTCTTCGGGCTGGAGGGTCGCGAGAGGCAGGCCACGGCGGAGGCCGCCAAGTCCGGCGCCGAGATCAGCTCTGCGGTGCTCGACCGGAACACCGGCCAACTCATCACCAACGGCAACCTCGGCACGATCGCCATCGCCTCCGTGGTGAAGCTCTTAATCGCCGATGACGTGCTGTTGCAGGAGTCGAAGGGCCAGACGGTGTTGACGCCCGCCGACCGGGCATCGCTCGACGTCATGCTGCGGGCGTCGGATGACAGTGCGGCCGAGAACTTCTGGAATCGCAGCGGCGGAAGCGCGATCATCAGCCGGATCGTCGCGCGTTACGGGTTGGGTTCGACCCGTGCGCCAAGCAACGGGCGCTGGTTCAACACCATCAGCACCGTGACCGACCTCGTGCACTATTACGACATGCTGTTGGCAGGTACCGGCGGCTTGCCGCCCGAGCAGGCCAGCATCATCCTTTCGAACCTGGCGGCATCGACCCCCACGGCGCCGGACGGGATGGTTCCCGGCGGGATCTACCCGCAGCGGTTCGGCATCCCCGAAGGGCTGTACGCCGAACCCGTTGCCGTCAAACAGGGTTGGATGTGCTGCGTCGACTCCGACTGGATGCACCTGTCGACCGGCGTCATCGGACCGGATCGCCGTTACGTCATGGCGATCAGCTCCCTGCAGCCAACGGGCGACGCATCAGCGGCACGCCAGACCATCACCCAGGCCGTGAAGACGATGTTCCCCGGCGGGTCGATCTAGCGGTCCTGCGGGTCCAGCAGATCCGGGCGCCGCTCGCGCGTGCGCGCCAACGACTGTTCGCGTCGCCAGGCAGCCAGCTTCGCATGATCGCCCGATAGCAGCACCGCTGGTACGTCGAGGCCACGCCAGCTGGCCGGCCTGGTGTAGCTAGGCGCCTCGAGCAGGCCGTCCGAGTGTGAATCATCTTGGTGGGAAACGGGATTGCCCAGAACGTTCGGCAGGAGGCGAACGACCGCCTCGATCATGACCAGTGCCGCGGACTCACCGCCGGGCAGCACGTAGTCGCCGATCGACACCTCCTCGACTCGCATGCGGCGGGCGGCGTCGTCGGCAACCCGCTGATCGATGCCCTCGTATCGGCCGCATGCGAACACCAGATGCGACTCGGCGGTCCAGCGCTGGGCATCGGCCTGGGTGAACGGTCGGCCCGCGGGTGTCGGCACGACGAGAAGCGTGTCCTCCGAACAGATCTCGTCGAGAGCCTCACCCCATATCGGCGCCGTCATGACCATGCCGGGACCGCCGCCGTAGGGCGAGTCGTCGACCGAGCGGTGCACGTCCTTTGTCCAGCGGCGCAGATCGTGCACGCCGAGCTCGACGATGCCGGCGTCGATCGCCCTGCCTGGCAACGACTGTCGCAACGGCTCGAGGTAGTCGGGGAAGATCGTGACGACGTCGATGCGCATGGTCGAGCGCCTAGATCGAATCCAGGTCGAGCAGGCCGTCTGGCGGCTCGATCTCGATCCCGTCGGCAAGTGACACCGACGTCACGATGGCACTGACGAACGGGACCAGCACCTCGGCGTCGTCATCGGTCTTGACCGACAACAACTCCCCCGCCGCGGTGTGCAGCACCTCGGCGACGACGCCGACGTCGACACCTGCGACGGTGCGCACCCGCAGGCCCTCCAGCTGGTGGTCGTAGAACTCGTCGGGATCGTCGATCGGCGGCAGGTCGGCGGCGTCGACAAGGAAGAGGGTGCCGCGCAGTGCATCGGCACCGTTCCGGTCGGCGACCCCGGTCAGGCGGACCAACAGTCGGCCTGCATGCTCACGAACGGTCTCGACGACGTAGTCACGCTCGGGGCCGCCGCCTCGAGCGGGCCTGCCGCGCAACGCCTTACCGGGTGCGAAACGCCTGTCGGGATCGTCGGTGCGGACGTCGACGACGACTTCGCCGGTGATGCCGTGCGCCTTGGCGACCCGCCCGACAACGAGGTCCATATCTACTCCCCGGGTCGCTTCGCTCCTGCCCGCCGAAACCGAACTACTGGTCGGTGTCCACCACGTCGACGCGGATGCCCCGACCACCGATGCCTGCGACCAGGGTCCGCAGCGCGGTGGCGGTGCGACCGCCACGGCCGATGACCTTGCCCAGATCCTCGGGGTGAACGTGCACCTCGACGGTGCGTCCGCGGCGGTTGGTCACCATGTCGACGCGAACGTCGTCGGGGTTGTCGACGATCCCGCGAACCAGGTGCTCTACGGCGTCGACGACGACGGTGCTCATTCTGCGGCGGCGTCGGCGGGTGCGGCCTCGGCGGGCGCCTCGGCGGTCTCGGAAGGCGCCTCAGTGGTCTCGGCTGCGTCAGCCTTCTTGGCCGGAGCCTTCTTCTTCTTGGCGGTAGTCGCCTCGCCCGACGGCGCGTCATCGGCAGCAGCCAGCGCGGCGTTGAACAGGTCCAGCTTGCTGGGCTTGGGCTCCGCGTGCTTCAGCGTGCCCTCGGCGCCGGGCAGGCCCTTGAACTTCTGCCAGTCGCCCGTGATCTTCAGCAGGGCGAGGACGGCTTCGGTGGGCTGGGCGCCAACGCCGAGCCAGTAGAGCGCGCGCTCCGAGTTGATCTCGATGACGCTGGGATCTTCCTTCGGGTGGTACCGGCCGAGGACCTCGATGGAGCGTCCGTCGCGGCGGTTGCGCGCGTCGGCGACGGAGATGCGGTACTGGGGATTGCGGATCTTGCCGAAGCGGGCGAGCTTGATCTTGACAGCCATGTCTTGCGTTTCTCCTGTGATTGCCACGCTTGCAATTCAGGCGACTCCGGCGGGATGCCGGGTCCGGTTTTGCCTTGCGTGTGTGACCGACGTGCGGCGCATCGCGCGGAGGCGAACCGGGTCGCACGTCAGACAGCCGCCCATTGTGCCAGAACAGGCCCGATGGATGAAAATCCCAGGGTCAGACGACCCGGCTCAGACGATGCGGTCGAAGCACTTCGTCTCGACGCGGCGCGTCATCCGCCAGCCGTCGGCCGTGCGCACGAACTCGTCGTCGTACCAGAGCCCGCAGAACAGGACCTGGCCGTCGTCGCCGAGGACCATCGGGTTGAAGCAGAGGATGCGCGACTTCGCGGTGTCTCCGGTGGCGTCGCGCGTAACTCTCACGTCGAAGTTGCCGATCAGATGCGAGTACGCCGGAAAGTTCGGCAGGATCTCCGACAGCCACTTCTTCACGTCGGGAAACTGGCCGTCGATGCCGCCCATCGCCCGGTAGTCGATGTAGGCGCCGGGGGTGAACACCTGGTCGAGATCGTCGAAGCGGCGCGTGTCGATCGCCGTCGAGTAGGCCACCAGCAATTGTTGGATCTCGAGACGGTCGGAGATCTCTTCCAGACTCAGCACGAATCGATTGAACACCCACCGATGTGACGAGCGTCTCCCGGCCGGACGTCAGGCCTGGGGGCCTTCCGACGGCGGCCATTCCTCGCCGGGCGACGCTTGGCCCGGTTCGGTGAAGTCACCACGGGTGAGCGGCACCCACTGCTCGGTCTGCGCAGGCTGCTCGGAAGGGAAGTCGGCAAGGCGACCCGACGGCTCGGCGTCCCACGCCTCGAACACCAGCGCCGTCTGCAGCCAGCTGTGCAGCAGCAGGTAGGCCGCCTCGAGCGAGTCGAGGTGGGTGCGCTCCCAGCCGTGGCTGCCGTCGAGCCCGAACGCCACCAAGGCGGCTCGGGTGTTCGCGCCTGCCTCAATCGCGGCGGCCGCATCGGAGCGGTAGTAGCGAAAGATGTCGCGGGCGTGAGGGATGCCCAGCTCCTTCGCCAGCCGGCAGAGGTTGCGGGTGAGGTGGTAGTCGAACGGGCCGTGCATGTCGGCCATCGGGATCGTGACGCCGTCCTCGATCGAGTGCTGGCCGGGCGCGCACACGGCGTTGTCCACCGAGACCAGCTCGGCAACGTCAGGCGGCAGCCCGTGACTCGCGCCGTGCCCAACCTCCTCGGTGATGGTGATCATGAGCGTCGTTCGGTGCGGCAGCACGATCTTCTGTTCGGCGACGCACTTCGCGAGGGCGAGCGCGATCGCCACCCCCGCCTTGCCGTCGAGGTGCCGGGCCACCACGAACCCGTCCGCGGTCAGCTCGGGGCTGGCGATCAGCGCGACGAAGTCACCGACCTGCAACCCGAGGGCTTCGAGGTCGGCCCGCGACGACACCTTCTGGTCGACTCTGACCTCGACGTGATCCCAGTCGGTCGGCTGGGTGTCGATCTCGTCGCCGAACGCGTGCCCACTGGCCTTGAGCGGCATGACGGTTCCGGTGAAGAACTCGTCGACGTCGTCGGGCAATATCCTCACCCGCGCCCCCGTGGCGAACCGCGCCGAGAAGGTGCCGACCGGGACCAGCGCGAGCCGGCCGTTGTCCTTCAGATCCCGCACCATGCACCCGATGGTGTCGGCGTGGACGACGATCGCGCGGTCGGTGGTCGATGACTGCCCCGGCAGTTCCGCGGTCAGCGCGCCGCGGCGGGTGAGCGTGAACGGCACCCCGAGGTCGTCGAGGATGCCGCCGATCAACTGCATCACGGCGTCGGTGCGGCCCGAGGGACTCGGGGTCTGCAGCAGCGACAGCAGCGTGTCGATCATCCAGCTGCGGTCCGGCTCGGGCATGTGCGTCTTCTGGCCATGCGGCACTCCGCTCACCCCTGCTCCACCGGGTCCGGCTGCCAGGCCCATGGTGTCGCGGCGGTGCGCGGGAAGAGCAGATCGACGAATGCCTGTGCTGTCGGCCGTGGTTCGTGATTGGCAAGGCCGGGTCGCTCGTTGGCCTCGATGAACGCGTACTCCTCCCCTGCCACCGACGGCACGATCAGGTCGACGCCGGTGACGGGGATGCCGATCGCGTCGGCGACCTCGACGGCCACCTTGGCCAGTTTGGGGTTCAAGTCGTCGGTGACGTCGCGGATGGTTCCTCCGGTGTGTAGGTTCGCCGTCCGCCGCACGACGAGACGTTCGTTGGCGGGCAGCACGTCGTCGAGGCTCCAGCCCGCCTCGCGGACCGTGTCGGTGGTGACGTCGTCGAGCGGGATGGTGGATTCACCGTGCGTGGCGGCGGCGCGCCTGCGACTCTGCGCCTCGATGAGCTGTTGGACGGTGTGCTTACCGCTGCCGACCACCTCCGCCGGGCGGCGTAGGGCGGCGGCGATCACCTTGCCGCCGATCACCAGGATGCGCAAATCCTGGCCGTCGCAACGCTCTTCCAGCAGCACGTCGGGGCAGTGCTCGGCGGCGAACGCGAGTGCTCGGTCCAGGTCCTCTGGCCGGGTGACCCCGACGGTGATGCCTGCGCCCTGCTCCCCGCGGGCGGGCTTGACCACGACCGAGCCGACCCGACGCATGAAGTCGTGGTCCTCGTCGGTGAAGGTCGCCGTTCTGCCCTCCGGCACCGTGATGCCCGCGTCGGCGACGACCCTCCTGGCGACGCGCTTGTCGTCGCAGCGGCTCATCGCGACGGCATTGGTCAACTCGGACAACGACTCTCGGGTGACGATGCTGGTGCCGCCGTGGGTGAGCTTGAGGTAGCCGCCCTTGGCGTCGAGCACCTGGACGGCGATGCCGCGCATGATCGCCTCGTCGGCGATGATGCGGGCGTACGGGTTCAGTTGGGCGAGTTCTTCTTCGTCCATCACGGGTGCGAACAGCCGTTCGTTGATGGCGTTCTTGCGCTTGATGCCGAGCGCCGGGACGCGGACGAACCCCATCCGCTCGTAGAGCGCGATGGCGCCCTCGTTGTCGTGCAGCACCGAAAGGTCCATCTGCGAGCGTCCTCGCCGGACGAACTCCGCGATCAGTGAGCGCACCAGCAGTCCACCCACCCCCGGCCGGGACAGCGTCGGGTCGACGGCCAGGCACCAGAGGCTCGACCCGTTGTCTTCGTCGTGGAAGAGCTGCGCGTGGTCGATGCCCGTGACCGTGCCGACCAGCTGTCCGGTCTCGTCGTCAGTGGCAACCAGGTACACCATGTGCGGCTCGGACTGACTGTTGTTCCACATCAGCTCGACGTCGGCGGGCACCATCCGGCACTGCACGTAGATCTGATTGATGCCTGCGCAGTCCTCCATCGAGTTCACCGGCCGCACCGACAAGCCGGGCACCGGCGGCGGCTGGTAGTCGCCTGGCTCGGCGAACTTCAACCGATAGGTGAAGCTCGGATCGATGAAGAACTCCTGCGGATGCAGGGCGACGAAGACATGCGGCGCATCGAGGTACATCCCGATGTCGCGACGGCCGCTGGCCTCCGCTCGCAGCGCGGTACCGAATTGCTCTGGGTCGTCGAAGGTTTGACCGAACACCAACCTGCCCCAGCCGAGGTCCTGCACGACGCCGAGCGCCGACTCGTCGTGCGGCGCCTCCGAGGTCATCACCGCCTCACCCCGTCCACGTGGCGGCCGAGCCACAGCTCGAGCAGGCCGAGCTGCCAGAGCGGATTGCCCCGCAGCGGCGTCAGGTTGCCATTGGGCTGGGCGAGCAGCCCGTCGACCGCATCGGGTGCGAACAGGCCGCGGTCGCGTGCGGCCGAGCTGTGCAGCGCGTCCCGAACCAGGTCGAGGTACGGCCCCTCCAGGTGTTTGAGCGCGGGCACCGGGAAGTACCCCTTTGGCCGGTCGATCACCTCGTCAGGAATCACTCGGCGCGCTGCCTCCTTCAACACGCCCTTGCCGTCGTGCGCCGTCTTCAAGTGCGGCGGACAGGTCGCCGCGAGCTCGACCAACTCGTGATCGAGGAACGGCACCCGGCCCTCCAGACCCCAGGCCATGGTCATGTTGTCGACCCGCTTCACCGGGTCGTCGACCAGCATCACGGTGGTGTCCAGCCGCAGCGCCCGGTCGGTGGCCGTGGCGGCACCCGGATGCGCGAAGTGCTCGAACACGAACCGTTCGGACACGTCGGCGTCCAGACGCCATCGTGGTTGCAGCAGCCGGTTCACCGCAGCGTGGTCGCGATCGAAGAACGCCCGACGATAGCTCGCCAGGGCGTCGTCGACGCTGTCGTCCGCGGCGTGCGCCATCGGCGGGTACCAGTGGTAGCCCGCGAAGATCTCGTCGGCACCCTGGCCGGACTGCACGACCTTGACGTGCTTGCTCACCTCTTCGGACAGCAGGTAGAACGCCACGCAGTCATGGCTCATCATGGGCTCGCTCATCGCCCCGACGGCCCCGGCGAGCGATGGCAGCATGCGGGCGGTGTCGATGCGGATCTGGTGGTGGTCGGTGCCGTATTCGCGGGCGATGA
>JAOPVF010000520.1 GCA_025963195.1 Mycobacterium sp.
AGTCGTCGTTGGCGCCGCTGATCAGCACCCGCACGCCGGTTCCGCCGAGGCGGTCCTCGGCCATGTCGATCCAGCGCTCGACGCGCTTGAGGATCAGCGCGCGGAACAGGTCGTCGATCCTGTCCTGATCACCGGCATGGGACTCGAACTCATCCGGGGTGGTCAGCCACGCGTACTCACCGGCATCGCCGATCATCGTGAGCAGGTTGTCGAGTTGCGAACCCGAACTGACCTTGCGTTCGATGCCGGCGAAGCGGGCCTTGTACTTGCCGCGCTTGGTCTCGATCACCGGCACGATGAACTTCCCGGTGATGTCGCCACCGATCACGATCGTGTCGCACTCGTAGTGCTTGGGGGTGGCGAGGAACTTCTTCCAGCACCGCTCGCTGCCGTGGATGTCGGTGCAGAAGTACATGCGCACGTCGGGCGCCTCCAGAGGCAAGGGATCGGTTCATCGGACAGAACCGAACGTAGGTGTCGGTTGTTTCGTGCGCGATAATTGCCCGTGTCGATAACGTATCGAATAGGACGTGAGCGACCGAACGTAGTATCAATTTACGAAACGACCCATTTGCAAATCGATGTAGTATCGATTTGGCTGGTAAATAACATGGAGGCAGCTGTGAGTGACGACCTGATGAGCCCGGTGCTCGGCGCGGGCACCGTCGAGTATGAGTGGATGACGTGGCCCGAGATCGCGGCGGCCGCCGCCGCGGACGCCCCGGTCGTGATCGCCGTCGGTTCGACCGAGCAGCACGGACCGCACCTGCCGGTCAGCGCGGACTGGGTGGTTCCCCAGGCGCTCTTGCGCCTGGCTGCCGCCCGGCGTCCGTTCATCGTGGGTCCCGCCATTCGGCTCGGCTACCGGTCGCGCCCAGCCAGCGGCGGCGGTCAGCAGTTTCCCGGCACGCTGTCGCTGCGCGCGACAACGTTCATCGCCATGCTCGAGGATCTTCTCGAGGAACTGATCCGCACCGGATTCCGGCGAATCGTGTTGTACAGCTGGCACTTCGAGAACGCCAACTTCGTATACGAACCGGCCTATCTGGTGTCCAGCCGCTTCCCCGACGTCAAGATTGTCGTCGTCGAGAACGGCATGCCCGACTTCGCCGACGCCGATCTGGACGTCCTCTTCCCCGACGGCTTCCCCGGTCTGGCCCTCGAGCACGCCGCCGTCATCGAGACGTCGCTCTTCGAGTACCTGCGTCCGGCCACGGTGCGGATGGACCGCATCGTCGACGACGCCCCGGCGCGCAACGTGCCGTGGGACGTGCTGCCGATCGACCCGACGATGTCGACCCCCACCGGCGTGCTTGCCTCGGCCACCCAGGCCAGCGTGGCCAAGGGTGAACTACTGACCGAGCGCATCGTGGAACACATCGTCTCGATCCTGGACACCGAGTTTCCACTGCCCCTCAACGGCGCGTCGATCCCGCTGGCAGCGGACGAGGGCCGCTGAGATGGCCGGAGTTGCGCTGGTGACCGGAGGCGCGAGCGGCATCGGCCGCGCCACCGCCTACGCGCTCGCCGCGCGCGGGTACCACGTCGCCGTCGATCACCTCGGTCGCGAAGCCGAGGCCAAGCAGGTGGCCACCGACATCGGCGGGGTTGCCTACGAAGCCGACGTCTCGGATGTGGCGGCCGTTGACGAGCTGGTCGCCGCCGTCGAGTCCGACTTGGGCCCGATCGAAATCGCGGTCGCATGTGCGGGTTTCGACGTCGACGTGCCGCTCGAGCAGGTGACGCCGGAGTTGTGGCACAACAGCCTTGGGGTCATCCTCGGCGGCTGTGTCAACGTCATCGCCGCCGTCGGACCGCGGATGCGGGCACGGCGGCGCGGCTCGATCGTGGGCATCTCGTCGGAGCTGGCTCTGCTCGGCGACGAGGACCACGTACCGTACGTGACGGCGAAATCGGCGATGATCGGCCTGGTCCGCTCGGTCGCCCGCGAGTACGGCCCCGACCAAGTCAGGGTCAACGTCATCTGCCCCGGCCCAACGGACACCGAGATGCTCAGCGAGCGGTGGCGTGGCGAGGACTACCGGCACAGCATCCCGCTCGACCGGTTCGGCACCCCAGAGGAACTGGCCCGCGCCATCGTCGACGTGGCCGAGTGGACATGGCTTACCGGCCAGGTGATTTCGCCCAACGGCGGGGTGGTGATCCAGTGAGCGCCCCAGTGGCGTTGGTGACCGGCGCCGCAGGCGGCATCGGACGCGCGATCGTCGGCGCGCTCACCGAGGCGGGCTGGACCGTCGTGGCAACCGATCTGGCCGAGGCGGGTGACGTCATCGGTGCCGAGGTGACGATCCCGGCCGACCTCCGCGGGCGCGATGCCTGCCGAGCGGTCGTCGACGCGGTGCTCGCACGATTCGGCCGACTGGACCTGCTTGTCAACAACGCCGCGACGATGACGGTTGTCGAGCCGACCGTCGAGACGATGGGCCTGTGGTGGCGCGACATCGAGGTCAACCTGACCGCTCCCCTGTGGCTGACCCAGGCCGCGGCCGCACCGCTGCGGGAGAGCGCCGGACAGGTCATCAACACCTGCAGTGTCTCCGCGCTGCGCGGGGAGCCCGGCTTCAGCGCCTACGCGGCGAGTAAGGCCGGGCTGCTCGGAATGACGCGGTCGTTGGCCAGGGAGCTGGCCCCCGCCGTCCGGGTGAACGCGATCGCGCCTGGCCCGACCGAGACCGAGCAGCTCAACCGCGATGCCGAGTTCCAGGGTGTTGGATTGGACGAGTTGCATCGCCGGTACACGGCGGGCATGCCGACCGGTCGGCTGGTGCAACCCGCCGAGGTGGCCGAGCTCGTCGTATTCCTCGCGGGGGCTGGTTCTTTCACAGGAGAGTGCGTGCAGATCAACGGCGGGATGTTGATGTCGTGAGACGATCACGGCACGGGAACGGCGGCGCTCTGCAACAGCCGCGGTGCAGACAGGATGTCGATGACTCACCACAACACTGATCACGCCAGCCTCGAGGACGAGGTCGGGGTCGAAGCCGGCGACTCCGATCGCCGGGGCCACATCCTCGTCGTCGCCGCCCGGCTCTTCCGGGAGCGCGGCTACCTCAACACGACCATGACCGAGATCGCACGCCAGAGCGGGCTGGGCCAGTCATCGCTGTACTACTGGTTCCGCCAGAAGGAGGACATCCTCCTCGGTCTGCTCGAGTTGAACACCGTCTCGCTCGACTTCGCCAAGCAGGTCGTTTCGGAAACCGGCTCGCCCGCCGTCCGGCTTCTGCAGCTGCTGCGCCTCGACATCCGCGAGCTGTGTTCGTCGTCGGTCGACATCTGCGAGGTCGAGGTGCTGGCCGAGCAGCAGCCCGACGTGTTCGTCGGCTTCTGGGCGGACACCGCCGAGTTGCACCAGCACATCGCCACGCTGATCAGCGACGGCATCGCGTGCGGCGAGTTCATCGAGTGCGATCCCGAGTTCGCCGCGCTGAACATCTGCGCCGCAGAAGAGGGCGTGCAGCGCCGCTACCGCAACTCGGCCGCGCACGCCCCGGGCGGTAGCAGCCCCTTCCGACACAAGGACTACTCGCGCGAGCACGTCGCCACCGAGCTCGCGGCCGTCATGGTGCGAGGGTTGCTCCGCGATCCCGCGATGTTGCCCAAGCTCACCGCGGCCGCCTACGACGACCCCACACCGACCGCATCGTCGGCCCCGACCGACGGATGACTTCCGAGACGCGCACGGCCGCGCTGCGCCGCGGCTGGTACCCGGTCGCCCGCGCAGTCGACCTCGACCGCCCTCAGAAGGCGACCTTGCTCGGCCGACGCCTGGTCGCGTTCCGTACCGCCGACGGGCAACCTCGGGTTCTGCCCGACAGATGCCTGCATCGCGGTGGGGCGCTGCACCTCGGTGCGATCGTCGACGACTCGATCGAGTGCCCCTACCACGGGTGGCAATGGCGCGGCGCGGACGGACAGTGTGTCTACATCCCGTCCAACGGACCCTCCGCCCCGATCCCGAAGGCCGCCGTCATCGGCGCATTTCCTGCCGTCGAGCGCTACGGCCTGGTCTGGACGTGCGTCGGCGATCCGCTGACCGGCCCGCCCGACCTGCCAGAACTCGAGCCGCTCGGCATGACGTACGCCGCAGGCGAGCCGGTCGACGTCGAGGCCGGGATTCTCGCCGCGATGGAGAACTTCCGCGATGTCGCCCACTTCCCGTTCGTGCACCGCGGGACGATGGGCGATGTGCCGCACCGAGTTTCGAAGTTCGAGGTGCGCCGCGCGGGGTACGAGACGTGGATGACGCGCGGCTATTCCGCCGCCAACGGCGAATCCGAACTGTTCCGCGACGTCGCGGATCTAAGGTTCGACTACCACGCGGTGGCACCGGGCATCGCCAGCGTGTTGCTCGACCACGGTGCGGGTGGCAAGCGGGTCGTCATCGAGGCATTCACCCCGGCCGGCCCGACCGGGTGCCGGATCTTCCTCGTCTCCGGCACCGCGGCCGGCTACACGGCGTACGACCCGTCCGCGACGCTGGCCAGCGAGATGGCCGTACTGCACGAGGACCTGCCGACCTTGAACACTCTCGACCCGCTGGAGGTGCCGTTCGATCGCGAGCAGTACGAGCTGTCGGTCGAGGCAGATCGATACACGCTCGCGACGCGCCGCGCGTTCGTCGAGTTCATCCGCGACGCGGGTGCGGACGCGTCTTTGCCATCGAGCCAGAAGGGCCATGATGTCTACCAGTGACGACTCGATCATCGGCGCCACGCCATCCGGACAGGTGCCCCGATACGCCGGCAAGGGCACGTTCGCGCGGATCGCCGACATCCACGAGGTCGGCGACTACGAAATCGCGGTCCTGGGAGTGCCTTTCGACGGTGGCACGTCCTATCGGCCGGGGGCGAGATTCGGCCCGATGGGCGTGCGACAGGCGGCACGCACCCTGCGCCCCGGCTACCACGTCGAGCTCGGGGTCGCACCGCTCGAGGAGGTTCAGATCGTCGATGCCGGCGACGTGACGGTGACGCCGTATGACATCACCGAAGCGTGCGCACAGATCGAGAGCCACGTGCGGGAGGTCATCGGAGACCGACAACGCAAGGTGGTGTCGATCGGCGGCGACCACACCATCGCGCTGCCGAATCTTCGTGCGCTGCACTCCATTTACGGACCCGTTGCGCTCGTCCACTTCGACGCGCACCTCGACACCTGGGATACGTACTTCGGTGCGCCGGTGACCCATGGCACGATCTTCCGGAGGGCGTTCGAAGAGGGCCTGCTGGTGGAGGACCACTCGATCCACATCGGGATCCGCGGCCCCATCTACGACCGGATGGATCTGACCGACGACACCCAGATGGGTTTCCGGATCATCCGGGCGGGCGACCTCGACGTCATGGGAATCGAGACCGCGGTGGACATCGTCCGCAGCCGCGTCGACGACCTGCCCGTGTACCTGTCGGTCGACATCGACGTCCTCGACCCGGCGTTCGCTCCTGGCACCGGCACACCCGAGGCAGGCGGGCTGACGTCACGGGAGTTGCTGCGCATGCTCCGGCAACTCACGGGCATCAACATCGTCGGCGCCGACGTCGTCGAGGTAGCGCCCGCCTACGACCACGCCGAGATCACCTGTGTGGCAGCCGCCACCGTGGTCTTCGACCTGTTGAGTCTCATCGTGGCGAATCGCCGCTGAGCATCAGGTCCACGCGCTGGGCGCAGATCTCGGCCAGGTCGACGTCGGGGAGATTCAGCCGCCCGTTGAGCCGGATCAGCGCGACCGCGAGCAGCAGGGCGGCGGTGACGTCGTTGAACCGCATGTTGCGCACGCGGTGTCCCGTCAGTCGCTGGTAGCGCTCGATGGTCTCCTCGCGACTCGGCGTCCCCGGTGCGGGCGCGCGGTCGACCAGCGGACTGCTGACCCAGTCGGTCATGAACATCCAGGCCAGGTCGGCTTCGGGGTCGCCGAGGTAGGCGACCTCCCAGTCGAGAGCAGCCACGGCGCGATGGTCGGGCCCGTAGAGGACGTTCGACATGCGGGCGTCGCCCCAGCACAGCGTGACCCGCTCCGGGTCGTAGAGGTGGACGTCGAGCCAGTCCAGCGCACGCGCGAAGGTGGGCTTGATCGGAGCATCGCCAGTGGCCCACGTGATCGCGTAACGCAGGAAGGTCGCAACCCGCTGCGGTGGAGTGTCACCGTAGGCCGCCAAATCGAGGAATCCCAAACGGTATTCGGCCGGATCGAGCCGGTGCACTGCGGCCACGATGTCGAGGCATTCGTTCCACAAGGTGGCGCGACCCGCGTCGTCGGTGTCGGCGTAGATGCCTGCCTGGTGATAGGGCGGCATGTCGCTCACGCTGACCGCACCGTCGATGCGATCCATGATCAGGTACGGCGTGCCCAACGCATCCGGCTCTGGGTCGATCCACCGTACCCGCGGCACCGGGATCGGCGACGGTTCGAGGCGCTGCATGGTGAGGAACTGTCTGCGCAAGTCGTAGTCCGGCAGGATCGCGAACTCCGGAGGCCTGCGGAAGACCAGCCCGAGGGATGACTGGTCGCCGTCGATCCCGGTGACGTCGAACAGGAACGTCTCGGTGGAAAAGCCCCGTTCGGTCGGTGCCCAGTTGGCGATGGTCGCATGTGCTGCGCCTGGAATATGGGACCGCACAATGGGTTCCAGCGCCGTCGGCAACTCGTCGGCGGCCAGACGCGTCCTCGACGGGCTCGTCACGCCGCTACCATCCCTGGTAGCCGTAACGCGGGTAGGCGCCCATGCACACCATCTCGACCAGCCCGTGTCCGACCTTGCCGTCCATCCGGACCTCGCACAACGTCTCGCTGACCAGGCTCACCGGTCGGACCACCTC
>JAOPVF010000361.1 GCA_025963195.1 Mycobacterium sp.
CCACCGTGCACGCCAAGTCGGACGGCACCTCGTTCGCAACCAACCCGTTCCCCGTTGACAACGCGTGGCACACGTGGCGGGTCACGTGGAACGACGCCGGCATGTACTTCTGGATGGACTACGTCGACGGCGCGCAGCCGTACCTCGAGGTTCCCGCGTTCTCGCTCGACGGATGGCCGTTCAACTTCCCCGACTACCGGGTGTTCCCCGTGCTGAATCTGGCCGTCGCCGGTTCTGGCGGTGGAGATCCGGCTGGCGGTACCTACCCGGCGACCATGCTCGTCGACTACGTACGCGTCTGGTGAGTCATCGCGTGGCCGCGATCGCCGGGGCCGGCTGAGCCAGTCCGAGGTGGTCGCGCAGCGTGGTGCCCTCGTAGTCGGACCTGAACACGCCGCGCTCCTGCAACAGGGGCACGACATGGTCGACGAACGGGTCGAGCCCGCCGGGCGTGACGTGGGGTACCAGGATGAATCCGTCACTGGCATCGGCCTGGACGAGGTCATTGATCGTCTCGGCGACGGTGTTCGGTGAGCCGATGAAGTTCTGGCGCCCGGTGACCTCGACGATCAGCTCGCGGGTGGTCAGGTTCTCGGCCTCGGCCCTGGCCCGCCACTCGTTGGCGGTCGCGATGGGGTCGCGGTGCATCCGCACGCTGGCCCGGCCACGCGAGATGGTGTTCTCCCCGACGATCGGATCGACCGATGGCAGGGGACCGTCCGCGTCGTGGTCGGACAGGTCGCGGTTCCAGAGCTGCTCGAGGAACTTGATCGCGGTCGCCGGTGATACCTGCGCCAGGCGGACGTCGTGGGCGATGTCGGCCGCCTCGGCATCGGTGTCGCCGAGCACAAATGTCGCTGCGGGCAGGATGAGCAGCTGTTCGGGACGGCGCCCGTGCGCGGCGAGGCGACCCTTGACGTCGGCGTAGAAGGCCTGGCCGTCGGCCAGCGTTCCATGCCGGGAGAAGATCGCATCGGCAGCGGCCGCGGCGAACTCGCGGCCATGGTCGGAGTCGCCCGCCTGGAAGATCACGGGTCTGCCCTGGGGGCTGCGGGGCACGTTGAACCGGCCACTGATGTCGAAGTGCGCGTTGGAGTAGGTGAATGCGCCCGCGGCGGGATCGGACAGGAACACGCCGCGGTCCTTGTCTGCCACGATCTCGTCACCGCGCCAGGAGTCGAACAGGGTGTGCGCGGCCTCGAGGAAGTGTTCGGCGCGCTCGTAGCGCTGGTCCTCGGCCAGGAACCCGCCACGGCGGAAGTTCTCTCCGGTGAAGGCATCCCACGACGTGACGACGTTCCACGCGGCGCGACCGTCGGAGAGGTGGTCGAGCGAGGCGAATTGCCTTGCGACTTCGTAGGGTTCGTTGAACGTCGAGTTGATGGTGCCGGTCAGCCCGAGTCGATCCGTGACGGCGGCGAGCGCGGCGAGAATGGTGAAGGTGTCGGGCCGTCCGACCACGTCGAGGTCGTAGATCTCGCCGCCCTGCTCGCGCAAACGCAGGCCCTCGGCGAGGAACATGAAGTCGAACTTGCCGCGTTCGGCGGTCTGTGCGAAGTGGACGAACGAACTGAAGTCGATGTGGCTACCCGACGCCGGATCGCTCCACACCGTGGTGTTGTTGACGCCGGGGAAGTGCGCGGCGAGGTGAATCTGCTTGATTGGCTTGCTCATGCGTGGTCCTAGACGTTGGAGTAGCGGTTGGCCGGACGCGGCAGATCGAGCGCGCCCCGCAGCGTCGCGGCATGATAGGCATCGTGGAACAGCCCGCGCCTCTGCAACTCGGGGACCAGACCGTCTGCAATCTGCAGCAGATCATGGGGCAATGTGGCGGGGCGGAGCCGGAATCCCGCGGCGCCCGCGGCGTGCCACTCCTGTAACACGTCGGCCAACCCTTGCGGCGTTCCGACGAAAACCTCTGCGTCACTGACGAATTCGTGCCCAAGCGTGACGTCGAGGCGCTCCCGTCGCGCCGCGGCCGCGGCGACGGCGTCGTCGAGGAACACCACCAGGTCGGCGAACACCCGCACCGGCGGGGTGTCACCGGCCCGGTGCGACGCGATTTCGTCGACGATGGCCGTGGTCTCGGCGGCGCTCTGAGGGGTGACGAAGCCGATGTCGGCGCTCGTCGCGATGAGGCGGTAGGCGACGTCCACGTGACCAAGCGCGGCGACGATCGGCTGCCCCTGCGGCGGCCGGGGCGTGATGGACGGGCCCTTGACGGAGAACTTCGAGCCTTCGAATTCGATGTAGTGCAGCTTGGTTCGGTCGATGAACCGCCCAGTGGCCACGTCGCGGATCTCGGCGTCGTCCTCCCAGCTGTCCCACAGTCGGCGGACGACCTCCACGTAGTCGGCGGCTTCGGCGAAGAGCTCGCCGACGAAGTCCTCGGGCTCGTCGGGTACGGACCTGCGGCCGAAGTGGGCTGCGGCATCGGGGCTCGCCGACACCTGCACGCGGATGCCTGCGCGGCCCGAACTGACGTAGTCGAGCGTGGCGATGGCCTTCGACAGGTGGAACGGCTCGGTGTGCGTGGTGATCGCCGTCGGGATGAGGCCGATGCGTGTGGTGCGGGGGGCGACGCGGGAGGCGATCAGCACGGCATCCAGGCGGCCGCGGACCCGGTCGGTCCGGTCGTCGGCGCGCAGCCCGTTGTCGGACTGCAGCGTGAGCCCGTCTTCGATGGTGACGAAGTCCAGCAGTCCCCGTTCGGCCTCGGTGACCAGGTCGGTCCAGTACCGAGGCGTCAGGAGGTCGGCCGGGCGAGCGTCGGGCTCACGCCATGAAGTCGGGTGCCACCCCGTCCCGTCGAGTGCGACGGCCAAATGGAGTCGTTCCGGTGCAGTGGCCACAGACGAATCTCGCTTTCCCTATGCGTTGAGAACCTCAACGCTGCGCTGCATGGCGGCCATTCCTGGCTCGCAACGTCCCGTGACCAGTGTGGGTCGGGGGCCTGTGCGTTCAAGGGATGCGCGCACGGTGATTCAGTCGACGCTGGCCTCCGATGCGGCGGCGATGACCCCGTCGAGGACGTCACGGGTGTTCGCCAGATCGCGGATCTGGCGGTCCAGGCGTTTCCGCTCCGCAGTGAGCTCGGTGACCAGGCGCGGCGTGGCGGCGGGGGATGGTCCGCCGTCGCTGTCACGCATGCACGGCAGGAGGGAGCCGATCGTCCGGCTGGGCAAGCCCGCCGCGAACAGCTCCTGGATGTGGATCACCCGGTCGACGGCCCGCTCGGCGTACTCGCGCTGCCCGCCGGGCGTCCGGTCCGATGCCAACAGACCTTGCTGCTCGTAGTAGCGCAACGACCGCTCGCTCACCCCGGTCCGTCGCGCCAGCTCACCAATCCGCATATGCCCGTTATACCTTCGCGGCTTGACCCTGACACTGGTGTCAGCTCATACCGTGCGGCCATGACCACATCATCGCCGCGTCGTCCGCCCTTCGACTACAGCCCCATCACCGATCGCCCGCCGATCGCGTGGCCTGGCGGTGCCAGAGTCGCGGTGTACGTCGGCCTGAACGTCGAGCACTTCATTCTCGATCAACCGTCGACGAGCATCTGGCCGGGCACGGCCGAGCTGACTCCCGACGCGCTCAACTACGGCTGGCGAGACTACGGTGCCCGCGTTGGGATCTGGCGCACCATCGAGAGCCTCGATCGGCACGGCATCCGTCCAAGCGTCCTGCTCAACACGGCGGTCATCGAGCACCACCCGCAGATCGTGGCCGCTGGACTGGAACGGGACTGGGTTTGGCTGGCACACGGGCGCACCAACTCCACCCTTCACACCGGGTTGGCCGTCGACGAGGAACGCCAACTGCTTGCCGAGGTCGTCGACGCCATCGTCGACGCGACCGGCCGGGCTCCGCGCGGCTGGATGGGCCCTGGCCTGACCGAGACGCATCACACTCCAGAACTGCTGGCGCAGCTGGGATTCCACTACGTGCTGGACTGGACCAACGACGACCAGCCATACCCGCTCACCGTCCCGGGCATGATCAGCGTGCCGTATTCGGTGGAGCTCAACGATCTGCTGATCTTCGGCAAGGGCAGCACCGGCCCGGAGTTCCTCCAGATGGTCAAGGATCAGTACGAGCAGCTGCACGCCGACTCGTCGACCAGCGGCCGCGTGATGGCCTTAGCGTTGCACCCGTTCGTGATCGGGCAGCCGTTCCGGCACAAATACCTCGATCAGGCGCTTGGCTGGCTGGCCGCTCAGCCTGACGCATGGTTGACCACCAGCGATGACGTCGCCGCACACTTTCGCGAGCATCGTAGCAGTTGACAGGATACAGTTTGACAGCCTAGGTATATTACACGCGCGGCTCGATGTGTTACGGGTGCGGCATTGCACACCGAGCCCATGATGTGGCCGTGATCGAGGGAGACGTCTAAGTGAGCGGTACGTCGAGTGATACGCGCCACGCGCCCTCGAAGTTCGCCCACCTCATCCGGATCCTTGCTCTGCCGATCATCCTTGGCTGGCTTGCCCTGACCGTCATCACCAACGTCGCCGTGCCGCCGCTCGAGGTGGTCGGCGAGGCACACACGGTGTCGATGAACGCCCAGGACGCGCCATCGGCCGTATCGATGCGGGAGATCGGCAGCACCTTCCAGGAATTCAAGTCCGATAGTGCGGCGATGGTCATCCTCGAGGGTCAGCAACCCCTCGGTGCCGATGCCCATCACTTCTACGACGAGTTGATCAAGAAGTTCGAAGCCGACACGGCCCACGTGGAGCACGTCGCGGACTTCTGGGGCGATCCGCTGACCGCGTCGGGTGCGCAGAGCAATGACGGCAAGTCCGCCTATGTCCAGGTGTATCTGCACGGCAACATGGGCGAAACGCTGGCCAACGACTCCGTCACCGCGGTGCGCGACATCGTCGACAAGACTCCCGCGCCGCCCGGGGTGAAGGCGTACGTGACCGGCGGCGCGCCACTCATCGCGGATCAGCGCGACGCGGGAGACACGAGCATCGCGATCGTCACGGCGATCACGCTCGTCGTGATCCTTGGAATGCTGCTGCTCGTCTACCGGTCCATCACCACCGTGATCCTCATCTTGCTGATGGTGTTCGTCGAACTGGGCGCCGCGCGCGGGATCGTCGCGTTCCTCAGCTACTACGACATCATCGGGCTCTCGACGTTCGCGACGAGCCTGCTCACCCTCATGGTCATTGCCGCGGGCACCGACTACGCCATCTTCCTGATCGGTCGCTACCAGGAGGCCCGAGGTGCGGGCGACGACCGGGAAGCGGCGTACTACACCATGTTCCACGGGACCGCGCACGTCGTGCTTGGGTCCGGTCTGACCATCGCGGGCGCAATGCTGTGCCTGAGCTTCACGCGGCTGCCGTACTTCCAAACGCTGGGAGTGCCGTGCGCCGTCGGCACGTTCGTCGCCGTCATGGCGGCACTGACCCTGGGTCCCGCGGTGGTCGCGTTGGGTAGCCGCTTCGGCCGCTTCGAACCCAAGCGCACCATCCGGTCAAGGGGGTGGCGCCGGATCGGCACCGTGGTCGTGCGGTGGCCGGGCCCGATTCTCGTCGCGACGATCGCGCTGGCCCTGGTCGGACTGCTCGCCCTTCCCAGCTACAAGACGAGCTACGACGCCCGGAAGTACCTGCCTCAGGACATCCCGGCCAACGTCGGCTACGAGGTGGCCGACCGGCACTTCAACGCCGCCAGGATGAATCCGGAACTGCTGATGATCTCCAGCGACCACGATCTGCGGACCTCGGCCGACTTCCTGGTCATCGACAAGATCGCCAAGGCCATCTTTCGCGTGCCCGGCATCTCACGAGTCCAGACCATCACCCGGCCGGACGGCAAGCCGATCAAGCACACCACGATCCCGTTCCAGGTCGGCATGCAGAGCACCAGTCAGACGATGAATCGCAAGTACAACCAAGACACCATGGCCAACATGCTGGTCCAGGCCAACGACATGCAAACGACCATCGACACGATGACGAAGATGGTCGACGTGATGGGGCAGATGGCGGGCGTCACCCACGACATGGTCGGCAAGATCAAGGGCATGACGGTAGACATCGTCGAATTGCGCGACGACATCTCCAATTTCGACGACTTCCTCCGTCCGCTGCGGAACTACCTGTACTGGGAACCGCACTGCTACGACATCCCGATGTGCTGGTCGATCCGTTCGATCTTCGACACACTCGATGGAATCGACCCGCTCACCACCGACATTCAGGAGCTCGTACCCGACCTGGAGCGACTCGACACGCTGATGCCCCAAATGGTCACGCTGCTGCGTCCGCAGATCGAGACCCAGAAGCACATGAAGCAGATCATGCTGACGATGTATGCCACCCAGAAGGGCATGCAGGACCAGCAGAACGCGATGTCCGAGAACTCGACCGCAATGGGCGATGCGTTCGACAACTCGTTGAACGACGACACGTTCTACGTGCCGCCGGAGATCTTCAACAATGCCGACTTCAAGCGAGGCATGAAGAACTTCATCTCGCCGGACGGCAAGTCGGTGCGCTTCATCATCAGCCACGAGGGTGATCCGGCGACCGCAGAGGGCATCTCCCACATCGACGCCATCAAGCAGGCCGCCAAGGAAGCCATCAAGGGCACGCCGCTGGAGGGGTCCAGCATCTACCTGGCCGGCACGGCCGCCACCTACAAGGACATGCACGACGGGTCGTTCTACGACCTGCTGATCGCCGGAATATCTGCGGTGACACTGATCTTCATCATCATGCTGATCATCACCCAAAGTGTGGTGGCGGCGGCGGTGATCGTCGGCACGGTGCTGCTTTCGCTCGGTGCATCGTTCGGCCTTTCGGTGCTGCTGTGGCAACACATCCTCGGCCTCGAGCTGCACTGGATGGTGCTGGCGATGTCGGTGATCTTGCTATTGGCCGTGGGTTCGGACTACAACCTGCTACTGGTATCCCGATTCAAGGAGGAACTGCACGGCGGGCTGAAGACCGGCATCATCCGCGCGATGGCGGGCACCGGATCGGTAGTGACGTCGGCAGGACTCGTCTTCGCGGCCACGATGGCGACGTTCGCGTTCAGCGATCTGATCGTCATGAGCCAGGTCGGTACCACGATCGCGCTCGGACTCCTGTTCGACACCTTGATCGTCAGGTCGTTCATGACCCCGGCGATCGCCGGGCTGATGGGCAAGTGGTTCTGGTGGCCGCAGATCATCAGGCCCAAGACGGCCTGGAATGCTTCGCGCCCGACGGACCCGGAGCCCGCGACCGCATCGGTGCCCTGAGCGCAGGATCAACGGGTTCGAGATCGGGCGCTGCATACGATCAGCGATTAGGTCCTCGTCAGCCGGGGCAGGTTGGGGAGCAGAACTTTCCTTGACCATGGACAGGAGTGCCACATGAGCAACGGTGACGATTTCAACGCCAAGAACATCGAGGAGTTCCGCGCCAATCATGGTCGGGTGGGTGGTCAATTCGAGGGCGCGCCGCTCCTCATTCTCCACACGGTGGGAGCGCGCAGCGGCGAGCCGCGAACCAACATCATGATGTATCTCGCCGACGGTGATCGGTATCTGGTGTTCGCTTCGAAGGCCGGTGCCGACACGAATCCGGCGTGGTACTTCAACATGCGTGCCAATCCTCGAGTGCGCGTCGAGGTCGGCGATGACGCCTTCGACGCCGATGCGACCGAGTTGATGGGTGCCGAGCGCGACGAGAAGTACGCCGAGCAGGCCCGCCGATACCCCGGATTCGCCGGTTACCAGCAGAAGACCACCCGCGTCATTCCGGTGGTGGCGCTGTCCCGCGTTCCTGAGTCGGGGTTTGACGGTCCGAGTCGCGGGTAGTTCGTCAATCGGTCGGGGGAGATCAATGACGATTTGCAGTGAGGAACGATCGATCATGAATATCAACCGTTTTAGCGTGCGTCGACGAATCCATGACGTCGGGGCCGCCTGCCTGGTGGGTAGTGGACTCGCCTTGGCGAGTGTCGCCGCGCCAACGGCATCCGCGGCACCGGCTGGGTGTAGTGCCGACGCGGTTTCCGCGACGGTCAGCTCGGTGACCGGTTCGGCGCAGCAATACCTGGCCAATCACCCTGGCGCCAACCAGGTGGTGACGGCTGCTTACGCCCAGCCAGAACCGCAGGCAGAGTCCGACGTGCGTGCCTACTTCACGGCGAATCCGCAGGAGTACTACGAGCTGAGGGGCATTCTGGCGCCGCTCGGTGACAAGCAGCGCGAGTGCAACGTGCAGGTGCTGTCACCGCAGCTCGCGTCCGCCTACGAACGGTTCATGGCCGGCTGACTGTGCCACCCCTTGCGATTTCGGTGTGTTCACCGGCGCTGACCGCCGGTGAACACGCCGAAATCGCCTTGAGCAGCTCCTTGATGGATGTCGACATCGTCGATGCGCCAGCCCTCGGCGGTGCGGGTATACGCCATGTCGGCGCTCGTGTACACCGCGCGTGGGTCGTTTTCGATGATGGAGGCGACACACATCAGCCAACTTCCGGTTGCCGTGTCGGTGTCGACGGTGATGACTGGATTCAGGAACGCGTGCATCGAGAACTGCACCGCGGCAGTGTGTTCGGGTAATCCGGCGAGGATCGCGTCCAGGCCCTCCGTGGCGATGCCCATGTCGCGGCTGGCCCACCGGGCGTCGGTGGTGAAGATCGACGAGATCGCGTCGAGGTCGACGGTCTTGCCGTTCCATCCCTTGTTGACCGCGGTGGCGTAGCGGGCGGTGACGGCCCTGATGGCTTCGACGTCCTCGAGCCGCTGAACCCGCTGGGCCAGTGTCTGGGCACTGGCACTCGATACGCGGCGCAGCGCGTCGGTGAGCGCCGCGGCGGCGCTCGGAGGAGCGGTCACGGAGCGCCATGCGACGTAGCCGTCGGGGCGGACCAGGGTCGCGCCGTCGGTCGTGATCCCGTAAGCCGTCTGGAATGCCGATGGCTCAATGGGTTTCACGTCGGAGCCGACGTGCACGAAGCTCAGGTCGACACCGAGCTCGGCGCCTGCTCGCGACGCCGCGCCGTGCCAGCGCCGGTCCTCGGACAGCAGTACCCAGCCACGCTGAAAGACGTGCAACGTCGAACCCTCGGTGTCTCCGATGAGCACCTTCAGGTGAGGCGCACGCGTACCCGGTTGCCCGGCCCATTGCTCGGGCCGCCGCGCACGCGGCAGTTCTGGGCCCGCGTCGAGCACGGCGGCCGAGCGGTACAGCTGCCCGAGTTCCATGGCGTCGTCGTCGATGATCGGCACGTCGGCGACGGCGGTCTGCAGGCGCGCCTTGTAGTCGACGCGGGCGAAGATCTGCTCGTGGCGCAGCCACGCAATCGGCCGCCGCTCGGCGTCGTAGGTGTCCAGCAAGTCCGCCGTCGATCGGCCCGACAGCACGGCTTCGAGCTTCCAAGCCAGGTTGTGGGCGTCTTCGATGCCGGTGTTGGCGCCGTAGCCGCCACGATTGGGAGGCAGCTGATGGGCAGCGTCGCCGGCCAGGAACACTCGTCCGACCCGAAACTGGTCGGCGATCAGAGCGGCCAATTCCCAACGCCCGGAGGTGATCAACTCGATCTCGAGGTCCGACCGGCCGACCGCCTGCCGAATCACCGCGCGCAGCTCGTCGTCATCGCGCTCGACGTCGTCGCTGAGCATCAGGACCCAGCGGCCATCCATATAGGTGGTGAGGAACGCGGACAAACCTGGCTGCTCGATCTCGAACTGGACGATCCCGTGCTCGAGGTACTCATCGAGCGGTGCGCGGAACAGGATGCTGCGCTGGACGGCCAGCAGGCCCTGTCCACTGCGGCCGATGCCCATTTTCTCGCGCAGCGGGCTGTGCACGCCGTCGGCGGCCACCAAATGTTCTGCGCGCAGGCACGTTTCGCGTCCGTCGCGGTGCCGCAGGGTGGCGATGACGTCGTCGTTGGTTTGAACGAGGTCGACCAACTCGGTGTCGAGCCGGACGTCGGCACCGAGTTCGACTGCCCTGTCGCGCAGGATCGGTTCGAGTTGATCCTGGGGGACGGCGGTGCCCTGGTATGGCGAGTACTCGATCTTGGGGTGGCTCGCGCCGCCCGGTGACCACGGATACTCCTCGAACCACTGTCCTGCAAGGCTTTCGACGCGGGCCCGCCGCGGCCCGCCGCCGTCGTGCTGCGGGAGCGCGATGCCGATGCTCGACAACAGTTCGATGGTCCGCGTCGTGTAACCGATGGCCCTGGGGTGGGCCGAACTGCCCGCGCGCTTCTCGGCGAGCACGCACGGGACACCGCGCCAGGCCAGGAACATTGCCGTCGATAGACCGACCAGCCCGCCTCCCACCACGAGCACGGGCGTCGATTCGTAGCTGCCACCCACGGTGACCGGCCCTTTCGTTCGTCTGCTGTATCGATTCCAGAAAAACACAACTCGATAAAAAAGACAAACGAATAAGATATTTGAGTTGATTAACAATTCTGCTAGGGTGATGGGATGACCACGCCGACGATGGGACGTCGCGAACGCAAGAACGCCCAGACGCGTCAGGCGATCGCGGACGCGGCGCGGCGGCTGTTCCTGGACCGCGGCTACGACCAGGTCAGTGTCAAGGAGATCGCCGATGCGGTCGACGTCTCCGTGCCGACGCTGTTCAAGCACGTTCCCGACGGCAAGGAAGCGCTGATGTTCGACGACGGCGTCGAGCGCAGGGAGGGTCTGCTGGCCGCTGTTCGCGAGCGGGCCGCCGGGCAGTCGGTGATGGCTGCCCTTCGCGAATTCATGTCCGGCCGTGGGCCCTTCGAAGACAACCCGACACCCGAGTTTCGCCGCTTGGTCGAGCTGATCACCAGCACGCCGGCGCTGCGCGACTACCAGCGCAAGCTCTGGATCCGCTGCGAGGACGATCTGGCGGCTGCGATCGCCGTCGAGATCGACCGTGGTCCCGACGACATCGCCGCCCGCGCTGCCGCCCGCTACGTCCTGGAGATCCCGCAGTTCATCGGCAACGACCCCCAACCCGGCGCGCTCGACGCCATCTTCGACCTCCTCGAACACGGCCTGCCCACCAAGCCGTGACGCATCAGGCGCCGGTGTTCATCGGGTCGCGACCAGAGTTACACGGCGCGGAGGTACCGCCTGCTGATCACGCGCTGAGCCAGTGAGGTGACGGGGCCAGCGAGCCGACTCCACCACGTTCCATGCCTGGAGAACGCCGTCACCTCCGCGTAGACCGCCTCACTGGCCGGGTCGTAGCGGACGGAGAACAGTTCCTCGCCGATCTCTGGGTGACCGGGCAGAGTGCCGTAGGCGAAGCCGCGCCGATCGGGCTCGTCGACCACGTAGACCACCCGGCACGGCGCCCGCAACGGCCCAAGCCCCACCAGAACCTCCGATCCGACGGCGGCCACCTCCGTCGTCGCCTCGACCCGCACTCCTGCACCGCGCAACATGCCCCAACGCATCACCGAGGCGGCGGCCTGCTCGAAGCGTTGCCTACCGTGCCCGATCACCGCGGAGCCGTGCAGATGGCCGTAATTCGGGGGAGGCGGGCCCGCCGTCGCACCGACCTCGGGGTAGGTAAGGGACAGCGCCGCAAGCTCTTGCAACTTCACACGATCACACTGTCACCGCGGGCGTACCGTCATACGCGTGACTAGTAAATCTTCGGGAAACTTCGACATCGGCGGGGAACTGACCGTCAACCGGCTGGGCTTCGGCGCCATGCGATTGACGGGAAAGGGGGTGTGGGGCCCGCCCGCAGACCGCGACGAGTGCATCCGCGTGCTGCGCCGTGCCGTGGAACTGGGCGTCAACTTCATCGACACCGCCGACTCCTACGGCCCGTACGTCTCAGAGGAGCTCATCCGCGAAGCGCTGCACCCATATACCGACGTCGTCATCGCCACCAAGGCCGGGCTGTTGCGCACCGGGCCCGACGTGTGGCCGGTGCTGGGCTACCCGGCGTACCTGCGTCAGGAGTGCGAGATGAGCCTGCGCAGGCTTGGCGTGGACCGCATCGACCTGTTCCAGTTGCACCGCATCGACGACAAGTTCCCTGCCGAGGATCAGATCGGCGAGCTCGTCGCGCTGCAACAGGAGGGCAAGATTCGTCACATCGGGCTGTCGGAAGTCAACGTCGACCAGCTTCGGGCAGCACAGAAGACGGCCACCATCGTGTCGGTGCAGAACATGTACAACCTCTCCGCGCGTGACGCCGAGCCGGTGCTCGACGCGTGTGAGGCCGACGGCATCGGCTTCATCCCATGGTTCCCGCTCGCCGCAGGTCCGCTGGCAGCGGCCGACGGCCCGTTGCAGCGCATCGCCGCCGACCACCACGCCAGCCCGTCGCAGCTGGCGCTGGCATGGCTGCTCAAGCGGTCGCCGGTGATGCTGCCGATCCCCGGCACGTCGAAGGTGGCCCACCTCGAGGAGAACGTGGCGGCCGCGGGGATCGAGCTGTCCGATGCGGAGTTCGACACGTTGAGCAGTGCCGGCTCGGCAGACTGAGGACGTCGGCAATACGGTGACCATGTGGTTACCGAACCGACAGAGGCGCACCCCGGCGGTGGATTCAACCCGCCGGAGCCCACCATCCGCGGCGGCCCCGACTACGGTCGATTCGTCGAGGCCGTTCGCGCGTTGCAGGACCACGCCCGCTCGGCAGACGCACCCGACGACGTCATCGCCAGGGCAGCCGACGTGCTCGACGAACTGAACCGCGAGCTGGCGCCCTACGACGCCGACGAATGGCATTCCCCGTCGGGGCGGCGGATGGACCTGCCCAGCCGGGGCAACATCCTGCAGGTGCCGGTCGACCTGGTCGTCACCGAGGACGGCCGGATCGGCGGCACCGCACGGTTCCGGCGGTATCACCTCGGTCGCAACGGGGCCGTGCACGGCGGCGCGTTGGCCCTGCTGTTCGACTCGCTGCTGGGCTTCACCGCCGCCAAGCTCGGCAAGAGCCTCCATCAGCGGACGGCCTCCCTACACGTGAACTACCGCCGCATCGTGCCAGTCGAACGGGAATTGGGCATCGACGCGACCATCGACGGGAACGAGGGCCGCAAGATCTTCGTGTCAGGACGAGTGCTGGACGGCGACACCGTGCTGTGCGAGGCCGAGGCGCTGTTCGTGAAACTGAAGCCGGGGCAGCCATGAGCACACCTACTCGGCGCTGGGCGCGGTGGCGCGACAAGTTGCGTGAGCGGCAGGCCGCCGACATCGCCTACCGCATCGTCGTCGGCGTGGTCGGCCTTGCCGTGCTCGGCGTCGGGATCCTCGCTATCCCGTACCCAGGCCCCGGCTGGGCGATCGTGTTCGTCGGCCTGGCGATCCTGGCCACCGAATTCGAATGGGCACGCCGGCTGCTCAAGTTCACGCGCGAGCGCTACGACCAGGTGATGGCCTGGTTCAAGCGCCAAGGGCTGTGGGTTCAGGCGCTCGGCGTCCTGTTCACCGCCGCGGTCGTGGTGGCGACGCTCTGGCTGTTCGGCGCGCTCGCATGGGCCGCGGGATTGTTGGGCTTCGAGCAGTCCTGGCTGAAGAGCCCCATCGGTCTGGGGGCGTGAGCACTCTCCCCGATAGCATGGTCGCGGTCAGATATCCCCCGCATACCCGCACCGAGGAGATTCACCGATGAATGCCGCCCTCAGCTCCGCCCTCGCAGCCCCGATCCGGGTCGCTGCCGGGACGACCGCAGGGGCGGCGGTTCGCGACGCGGGGCTGCCGACCAGGGGAGCGGTGGACGCCATCGTCGTCGTGCGCGATGCCGACGGCCTACTGCGTGACCTGTCCTGGGTACCCGACGCCGCCGCAGAGGTGACTCCCGTCGCCGCCGACACCGACGACGGTCGCAGCGTCATCCGGCACTCGACGGCGCACGTCCTCGCTCAAGCCGTACAGGGCTTGTTCCCCGAGGCGAAGCTCGGCATCGGTCCGCCGATCACCGATGGCTTCTACTACGACTTCGCCGTGCCGCGGCCATTCACGCCAGACGACCTGGAGGCGCTGGAGAAGCGCATGCGCCAGATCGTCAAGGACGGCCAGCTGTTCGACAGACGCGTCTACGAGTCCAAGGATCAGGCGCGCGAGGAATTGGCCAACGAGCCGTTCAAGTTGGAGCTGATCGACGACAAGTCCGGTGACCCCGACGTGATGGAGGTCGGTGGCGCCGAGCTGACCGCTTACGACAACCTCAATCCCCGCACCCGGGAACGGGTTTGGGGGGACCTGTGCCGTGGGCCGCACATCCCGACCACCAAGTACATCCCTGCGTTCAAGCTGACCCGCAGCTCGGCCGCATACTGGCGGGGCGATCAGGAAAACGCCAGCCTGCAGCGCATCTACGGCACCGCGTGGGAGTCGCAAGAGGCACTCGACCGTCATCTCGAGCTGCTCGAGGAGGCGGCCCGCCGCGACCACCGCAAGCTGGGCACCGAACTCGACCTCTTCAGCTTTCCCGACGAGATCGGTTCGGGCCTGCCCGTTTTCCACCCCAAGGGCGGAATCATTCGGCGCGAGCTCGAGGACTACTCGCGCCGCAAGCACATCGAGGCCGGCTACGAGTTCGTCAACACCCCGCACATCACCAAGGCGCAGCTGTTCCACACCTCGGGACACCTGGACTGGTACGCCGACGGGATGTTCCCGCCGATGCACATCGACGCGGAGTTCAACGAGGACGGCTCTGTGCGCAAGCCGGGTCAGGACTACTACCTCAAGCCGATGAACTGCCCGATGCACTGCCTGATCTTCCGGGCCCGCGGGCGGTCCTATCGTGAACTTCCCTTGCGTGCCTTCGAGTTCGGTGCGGTGTACCGCTACGAGAAGTCCGGTGTGGTGCACGGCTTGACGCGCGTGCGCGGGCTCACCATGGACGACGCGCACATCTTCTGCACCCGAGACCAGATGCGCGATGAACTCACGTCACTGCTGCAGTTCGTCATCGGTCTGCTCGGCGACTACGGGCTCGACGACTTCTACCTCGAGCTGTCCACCAAGGACCCGAAGAAGTTCGTCGGCTCCGACGAGATCTGGGAGGAGGCCACCAACACCCTGGCCGAGGTCGCCGCGGCGTCCGGACTCGAGCTGGTGCCCGACCCGGGCGGCGCCGCGTTCTACGGACCGAAGATCTCGGTCCAGGCGCGCGACGCGCTCGGCCGCAGTTGGCAGATGTCGACCATCCAGCTGGACTTCAACTTCCCCGACCGGTTCGACCTCGAATACACCGCCGCCGACGGCAGCCGCCAACGGCCCGTGATGATCCACCGCGCGCTGTTCGGCTCGATCGAACGGTTCTTCGGCATCCTCACCGAGCACTACGCCGGCGCCTTCCCGGCATGGCTGGCGCCGATTCAGGTGGTAGGCATCCCGGTCGCCGACGCGCACGTCGAGTATCTGGAAGGCATTGCCGCGCAATTGAAGGCGCGAGGGATCCGGGTCGAGGTCGACACCAGCGACGACCGGATGGCCAAGAAGATCGTCAACCAGACCAACCAGAAGGTGCCGTTCATGCTGCTGGCGGGCGACCGCGACGTGGAGGCAGGCGCGGTCAGCTTCCGGTTCGGCGACCGCACCCAGATCAACGGCGTCTCGCGTGACGACGCCCTCGAGGCCATCGCGGAGTGGATCGCCCGGCGCGAGAATGCCGCTCCCACTGCCGAACTGCTCGAGGTCGGCGCGACGTGACCTCGAACGACGGCCACGAGATCGTCGATCACGGCGTCGGCGAGCCCGACCATCTTCAACGGCTCTGGACGCCGCACCGGATGAACTACATCGCCGATGCCATCAAGACGGGCTCGGCGAAGTCGACCGAACCGTTCACGGACATCCCCACCATGTCGGACGAGGACGGATTGGTGGTTGCGCGCGGCGAGCTCGTGTATGCGGTGCTCAACCTGTATCCGTACAACCCTGGGCATCTGATGGTGGTGCCCTACCGAAGGGTGGCCGAGCTCGAGGACCTCACCGTCGAGGAGAGCGCCGAGCTGATGGCGTTCACGCAGAAGTCGATTCGCGTGATGAAGATCGTGTCCCGGCCGCACGGCTTCAACGTCGGGCTCAACCTCGGGACGTCCGCGGGCGGTTCGCTCGCCGAGCACCTGCACATGCACGTCGTGCCGCGCTGGGGTGGCGACGCGAACTTCATCACCATCATCGGCGGTTCCAAGATCATCCCGCAGCTGCTCCGCGACACCCGCCAGCTGCTGGCCACCGCCTGGGCGAGCCTGCCGTGAGCAACATCTACCTGCTCACCAGGGCGGCCTACACCAAGCTCAGCAGACCGGTGGCCAAGGCGGCGCTGCGCACGGGGCTCACCCCGGACAGCATCACCATCATCGGCACCGCGGGAACCATCATCTCGGCGCTGACGCTGTTCCCGATCGGGCAGCTCTGGTGGGGCGCGTTCGCGGTATTCGTCTTCGTCCTGGCCGACATGCTCGACGGCGCGATGGCCCGCGAGCGTGGTTTCGGCACCAGGTTCGGCGGAGTGCTGGACGCCACCTGCGACCGGATCGCAGACGGAGCGATCTTCTGCGGTCTGCTGTGGTGGGCCGCGTTCGGCTTGCGCTGCACCTCGCTGGTGGTGGCCACGATGATCTGCCTGGTCACGTCGCAGGTGGTCTCCTACATCAAGGCCCGAGCCGAGGCCAACGGGCTCAAGGGCGACGGCGGGATCATCGAACGCCCGGAACGTCTGATCATCGTGCTCGTCGGGGCGGGGCTGTCGGGGGTTCCATTCCTGCACGTGCCGTGGTTGGTGCACGTCGCGATGTGGCTGTTGGCAGTGACCAGCCTCGTGACGCTGGGGCAGCGGGTGCATGCGGTGCGTACGTCGACGGGAGCCATGGAGGCGTTGGAAACCGATCAGCCGCAGGCTGATTCGGCCCAGCCACCCGCCGACTCGGCAGGCGAAGCGAGCGGAACGTGAGCACGCCGTCAGCGGGTCTGCCGAGTGTGCGCGGGCTCAAGATTCCGCTGAGCGGTCAGCTGTCCGATCTGGGCTACGGCGCGGGCTGGCGAGTAGTGCGTGCGATGCCGGAGTTCGCTGCCCGCAACGCCTTCGACGCAGCCGCGTGGTACGCGTCCCGCGGCGGGGGCCCCGACCAGTTGCGCAAGAACCTCGCCAGGGTGATCGGGGTGCCGCCCGCCGAGGTGCCAGTCAGCCTGATTGGTGATTCGCTGGCCTCCTATGCCCGGTACTGGCGGGAGGCCTTCCGGTTGCCATCGATGGATCACCAGGTGTTGGCGCATCGGCTGAACGAGGCCGTGCAGGGCAGCGAGAACGTCGCGGCCGCACTGGAGGCCGGCCGGGGTGCGATATTGGCGCTTCCGCACAGCGGCAACTGGGACATGTCCGGTGTGTGGCTCACCAACACCTACGGAAACTTCGCAACCGTCGCCGAACGGCTCAAGCCCGAATCGTTGTACAACCGCTTCCTCGCCTACCGCGAGAGCCTGGGTTTCGAGGTGCTGCCGCTGACCGGAGGGGACCGGCCGCCGTTCGAGATCCTGGCCGAGCGCCTCCGCGGCAACGGACTCGTCTGCCTGATGTCCGATCGCGACCTGACCCGGTCCGGTGTGCAGGTCGACTTCTTCGGCGAGCCCACACGACTTCCCGCAGGGCCTGCCAAGTTGGCGCTGGCGACGGGTGCCGCGCTGTTACCCACACACCCCTGGTTCAAGCCCGACGTGACGGTGACCACCGTCCATCCGCCGTTGGACCTCTCGTCGGGCGACGTCAACGTGATCACGCAGGCGCTGGCCGACCAGTTCGCGACCGACATCGCCGCCCATCCCGCCGACTGGCACATGCTGCAGCCGCAGTGGCTTGCCGACCTGTCGGAAGAACGCCGGGCACGCATAGCCGGCGAAGCCGGGGCGTCCTGATGCGCATCGGGATGGTCTGCCCGTACTCGTTCGACGTACCCGGCGGTGTTCAGGCGCACGTGCTGCAGCTCGCCGAGGTGATGCGCGGCTACGGACACGTGGTCAGCGTGCTCGCCCCGTCGTCGCCGGACGCCTCGCTGCCGGACTACGTCGTCTCCGGCGGCAAGGCCCTCCCGATCCCCTACAACGGGTCCGTCGCGCGGCTGCGGTTCGGCCCCGCCGCCCACCGGACGGTGAAGAAGTGGCTGGTCGACGGTGACTTCGACGTGCTGCACCTGCACGAGCCCAACGCGCCGAGCCTGTCGATGCTTGCGTTGATGATCGCCGAGGGACCGATTGTGGCGACGTTCCACACGTCGACCACGAAGTCGTTGACGCTCAGCGTCTTTCAGGGCATCCTGCGCCCCTGGCACGAGAAGATCGTCGGCCGCATCGCAGTATCCGATCTGGCAAGGCGCTGGCAGATGGAGGCTCTGGGGTCCGACGCCGTCGAGATCCCCAACGGTGTGGACGTCGCCTCGTTCGAGGCGGCCCCCAAGCTCGACGGCTACCCACGACCCGGCAAAACCGTGCTGTTCCTCGGTCGCTTCGACGAGTCGCGCAAGGGCATGTCGGTTCTGCTCCGTGCGCTGCCTGCACTGGTCGAAGCGCTTCCCGACGTCGAGGTGCTCGTGGTTGGGCGCGGTGATGAGGAGGAGCTGACCGAGGAGGCAGGCGCGCTGGCCGGGCGCCTGCGCTTCCTCGGGTTGGTCGACGACGCCGCGAAGGCGTCGGCGATGCGCAGCGCCGACGTGTACTGCGCCCCGAACACCGGCGGCGAAAGCTTCGGCATCGTGCTGGTCGAGGCGATGGCTGCAGGCACCGCAGTGGTGGCCAGCGACCTCGATGCGTTCCGCCGAGTGCTCGAGGATGGTGCCGCGGGCATGTTGGTGCCCGTCGACGATTCGGCGGCGCTGGCTTCGGGGTTGATCGAATTGCTGTCCGACGACGCGGTCCGCGAGCGTTACGTCGAGGGCGCTGCGAAGGCGGTGCGCCGCTACGACTGGTCTGTGGTGGCCCGACAGATCCTGCGGGTCTACGAGACAGTGGCAGGCGCAGGGGCGAAGGTCCAGGTCGCTGGTTCGGCGGGTAGGAGCGAAGCGACTCGGGGTTCGGGCTCGGCGGGTAGGAGCGAAGCGACCGGGGGGATCAATTGATCAGTTGGCTCTTGGTGATCGCCCTCGTAGTGGTGGCCGTGGTGCTGCTGGTCGGCGGCGTCTGGGCCTTTCAGACCGCGAACCGGCTGGACCGCCTGCACGTCCGATACGACCTGTCGTGGCTTGCGCTCGACGGCCTGTTGGCGCGGCGCGCCGTAGTGGCGAGGGCCGTGGCGACCCACGCCTACGGCGGGTCAGCCGCTGGCGTGCGGTTGGCGGCACTGGCCGACGCCGCCGAGCGGGCACCGCGGTCAGCGCGAGAGGCCGCCGAGAACGAGCTGTCCGCGGCGCTCGCGCTTGTCGATCCCGCGACGTTGCCGGTGCCATTGGTGGCGGAGTTGGCCGATGCCGAGGCCCGCGTAACGCTGGCCCGCAGGTTTCACAACGATGCGGTCCGCGACACCCTCTCGCTGCGTGATCGGCCGATGGTGCGATGGCTTCACCTCGGCGGAACCGCAGCGTTGCCAACGTATTTCGAGATCGCCGAACGATCCTCGAGACGCTCTGTGGGGCCGGTCAACCCGCGCAGGTCGGCGCGTGTCGTGCTGCTCGACGAACAGGGCAGCGTGCTGCTGTTCTGCGGCTCCGATCCGGCCAGCGAGGCAGGCGTCGCGCCCCGCTGGTGGTTCACGGTGGGCGGTGCCGTGGAACCGGGGGAGGCGCTCCCCGAGGCCGCGGTCCGCGAGATCGAGGAGGAGACCGGGTTGCGGGTCAGCCCCGCCGACCTGATCGGCCCTGTGTGGCGGCGCGAGGCGGTGTTCGAGTTCAACGGCACGGTGATCCGCAGCGAGGAAATGTTCTTCATTTACCGTACCTCGCGATTCGAACCGTCGACCAGCGGTCACACTGCCCTGGAGCGTCGGTCCATCCACGGGCACCGGTGGTGCGACCAGGACACCATCGGTGAGCTCACTGCCCGCGGTGAAACGGTCTACCCGCTGCAGTTGGCCGAACTGCTCGCGGAGGCCAACGCGACGGCCTCGGGAGGGCCGGTACGGGAGTTGCAATCCATCAGATGATGACGGGCAGAACTGCGGATCTAATCGATTTGGCCCTGCCACTACACTAGTTCAGTACCTATTTGGAGGAGATAGCGTGGATACCGCACCTAACGGGTCGGTGACCCAGACCGGAACCGCCCGGGTCAAGCGCGGGATGGCCGAGATGCTCAAGGGTGGCGTCATCATGGACGTCGTCACGCCCGAGCAGGCGCGTATCGCGGAGGCCGCGGGGGCCGTGGCCGTCATGGCGCTCGAGCGCGTGCCCGCCGACATTCGTGCCCAGGGCGGGGTGTCGCGGATGAGCGATCCCGACATGATCGAGGGCATCATCGCCGCGGTCACCATCCCGGTGATGGCCAAGGCTCGCATCGGTCACTTCGTGGAGGCGCAGATCTTGCAGAGCCTCGGGGTGGACTACGTCGACGAGTCCGAAGTGCTGACTCCTGCCGATTACGCCAACCACATCGACAAGTGGAAGTTCACCGTGCCGTTCGTGTGCGGTGCGACCAACCTGGGCGAGGCATTGCGCCGGATCACCGAGGGTGCGGCGATGATCCGCTCCAAGGGCGAGGCGGGCACCGGGGACGTGTCGAATGCGACCACGCACATGCGGGCCATCGGTGGGGAGATCCGTCGGCTGTCGTCGCTGAGCGAGGACGAATTGTTCGTCGCGGCAAAGGAACTGCAGGCGCCCTACGATTTGGTGGTCGAGGTGGCGCGGGCGGGCAAGTTGCCGGTGACGATGTTCACCGCGGGTGGCATCGCCACCCCTGCGGATGCGGCGATGATGATGCAGCTGGGTGCCGAGGGTGTGTTCGTCGGTTCGGGCATCTTCAAGTCCGGCAACCCCGCTGAGCGCGGTGCGGTGATCGTGAAGGCCACCACCTTCTACGACGCTCCCGACGTGCTGGCCAAGGTGTCGCGTGGGTTGGGCGAGGCCATGGTCGGCATCAACGTGGAGGACATCGCGCAGCCACACCGGCTCGCCGAACGCGGCTGGTAGGGGTGCGCCGCTCGCCCACGGTGCGGATGGCACAGTAGCCGCATGTCGATCGAAAAGATCCTCGATCTCGAGCAGCTCGAGGTAAACATCTACCGCGGTGGTGTGTTCAGCCCCGAATCGGGCTTCTTGCAGCGCACTTTCGGTGGACATGTGGCCGGCCAGTCATTGGTGTCGGCCGTGCGTACGGTCGACCCGCGCTACCAGGTGCACTCGCTGCACGGTTACTTCCTGCGGCCCGGCGACGCCAGGGCGCCCGCGGTCTATCTGGTCGAACGACTCCGCGACGGTGGCTCGTTCGCTACCCGACGGGTGAGCGCCATCCAGCACGGCGAGACCATCTTCAGCATGTCGGCGTCGTTTCAGACCGACCAGAGTGGCATCGAACACCAGGACCCCATGCCCGCCGCGCCGCCGCCGGACGACCTGCCCGGTTTCCGGTCGGGTGGGGCGTTCGACGATGCCGGGTTCGCCCAGTTCGCGGAGTGGGACGTTCGCATCGTGCCGCGCGACCAGGTAGCCCTGCTGCCCGGCAAGGCTTCGCAGCAGCAGGTGTGGTTCCGCCACACCGATCCGCTGCCCGACGACCCGGTGCTGCACATCTGCGCGCTGGCCTACCTCAGCGACCTGACGCTGCTCGGTTCGGCACAGGTGAATCACCCCGAGGAGCGCAACCACCTGATGATCGCGTCGCTCGATCACGCGATGTGGTTCATGCGCCCGTTCCGCGCCGACGAGTGGCTGCTGTACGACCAATCCTCGCCTTCGGCGTGTGGCGGGCGTGCGCTCACTCAGGGCAAGCTCTTCAACCAGTACGGCGAGATGGTCGCCGCGGTGATGCAGGAGGGGCTGACCCGCTACCAGCGTGACTTCACGCCCAACTGCGAGTGAGCCCCCGCGTCGGACCACACTCGACGCCCCGCGTCGGACCACACTCGACGCCCCGCGTCGGTGTCCTTGCGCTGCAAGGTGATACCCGCGAACACCTGGCAGCGCTGACCGAGGCAGGCGCCGAGGCCGTCACGGTGCGGCGCAGGACCGAATTGGACGCCGTCGACGCGCTGGTGATTCCCGGTGGGGAGTCCACGGCGATGAGCCTTCTGCTGCGTGAGTTCGAACTGCTCGAGCCGTTGCGGGCGCGACTGGCCGACGGCATGCCTGCCTACGGTTCTTGTGCGGGCATGATCCTGCTCGCCACCACGATCAACGATGCGGGCGTGCCAGGGCGAGAGGCCGTGCCGCTCGGTGCCATCGACATGACGGTGCGACGCAACGCCTTCGGGCGGCAGGTCGACTCGTTCGAGGGTGACATCCCCTTCCAGGGGCTGGACGAACCCATGCACGCCGTTTTCATCCGCGCGCCATGGGTCGAGCGCGTCGGCCCCGACGTCGAGATCCTCGCCGAGGCGGCAGGGCATCCCGTCGCGGTCCGGCAGGGCCGGATGCTCGCGACGTCGTTCCACCCCGAGATGACCGGCGACCGACGGGTCCACCGACTGTTCGTCGCCTCCCTCTAGCGCGATTTGTGCACCCGCAGTTGCTGGTAGCGCAACTTCGGGTGCACGGATCGCGTCGGGTGGAACCGTTGGATGGCTAGGCACCGTCTGAACTGAATGCTCGCTGATCTTCTCCGCCGCCATGACGGCATCATCACGTTCGATCAGGCAGTCCGGTGTGGCATCAGCAAGTACGCGATTCATCGTCGCGTGCAGAGCGGCGCTTGGCGGCGCTGCTCGCGTGGGGTGTTCTTCGTTGCCGACAGACCATTCACCGATGCGGCTCGCATTCGTTCGAACGTCTGGGGGCTCGGTGCACGGGCGACCGCGTCTGGACTTGCCGCCGCGTGGTGGTTGGACCTCACGAAATTCGCTCCTGATGACGTCGAGGTCACCGTGCCGCGGGTCAGCAATCATCCGCGAAGGCCCGGAGTTCGGATCCGCCGACGCGATCTACGCCCGACCGACGTCATCGAGCGCAGCGGACTACGCGTGACGGCGATGCCATTGACGGTGATCGAGGCAGCCGTGCGTCGCGGCGGCGGAGCGAAGCTGATGGACTCGGCACTGCAAAGGCACACCGACCTTCGAGCGTTGTGGGCCGCGCAGCTCGGGAACACGGGCAGGCACGGTTCACCCGCTGCACGGCGGCTGCTGCAAGCCGCGGAGGACGGAGCTCGCTCGGCGGCAGAGCGGTTGCTCATCCAACTGTTGAAGGCCGCACGCATCACGGGTTGGAAGGCGAACTACCGGGTCGCAGGGTACGCAGTCGACGTAGGGTTTCCCACGTGCAAGGTTGCACTCGAGGCGGACGGCCTTGCCTTCCACAGCGATTCAGACGACTTTCACAACGACCGCGTTCGGCAGAATGTCGTCATGCTCGCCGGGTGGCAGGTGCTCAGATTTACCTGGATCGACCTCACCGAGTATCCAGATCGCGTCATTGCGACCGTCCGCAGCGCGATCTCGGCACGTTGAGTGGCGGTCAGCGCAACCACGCGTGCACAAACCGCCCTTGGGGGACCGATCGAGGCGGTGCAGGGCCCCGCGAACCTCCACGTAGACTCGACGGTTGACCTTGCAGTCTGAGGAAAGCGAGTTGCACCTGCATGAGCGGCCATTCCAAGTGGGCGACCACCAAGCATCAAAAGGCCGTCAAGGACGCGCGCCGTGGCAAGGAGTTCGCCCGGCTCATCAAGAACATCGAGGTTGCGGCCCGCACCGGCGGCGGTGACCCCGGTGGCAACCCGACGTTGTACGACGCGATCCAGAAGGCCAAGAAGACGTCGGTGCCCAACGACAACATCGAACGTGCCCGCAAGCGTGGCGCGGGCGAGGAGGCCGGCGGCGCCGACTGGCAGGCCATCACCTACGAGGGTTACGGCCCGAACGGGGTGGCGGTGCTCATCGAGTGCCTGACCGACAACCGCAACCGCGCGGCCAGCGAGGTTCGCATCGCGATGACGCGCAACGGCGGCAACATGGCCGACCCGGGCTCGGTGGCGTATCTGTTCACCCGCAAGGGCGTCGTCACGCTCGAGAAGAACGGCCTGTCCGAGGACGACGTGCTGACGGCGGTCCTGGAGGCGGGCGCTGAGGACGTGAACGACCTTGGCGACAGCTTCGAGATCATCGCCGAGCCGACCGATCTGGTAGCCGTGCGAACGGCGTTGCAGGACGCGGGAATTGACTACGAATCCGCCGAGGCCAGCTTCCAGCCGTCCGTTACGGTGCCCGTCGATCTCGACGGCGCCCGCAAGGTGCTCAAGCTGATCGACGCGCTCGAGGAAACCGACGACGTGCAGGACGTGTACTCGAACGTCGACATCTCCGACGAGGTGGCGGCAGCCCTCGACGAGGACTGACCTGACCCGCTGTTAGCGGTGTCCGCCGAACCCGCCGCGACCGTGATGATCGAGGATGACGACGCCACCGAAGTACGGGTATTGCTGCTGGTAGGGCACGTAGGGCGGGGTAGCGGTCAATTGGACGTTGCCCGGCGTCTGGCACTGCGTGCTCGAGCTGCTCAGGGTCGTGCAGCTCGGCTGCCGAGTCGTCTCTGCCAGCGCTATGGGGGCGAGGGCGATCGATCCTGCCGCAGCCGCTACCAACAGCGCCGGCGCGAGGATGTCTTTGGTGATGGTCATGGTGTCGCTCCTATTTGGAAACTGGACGTTCAGTTTCCAATAGGTTTCAGCGCTGTCACGAGCCGAAATCTTCCCTGCTCAGCGAGTGTGGTCGATCACACGGCGAGGCCCGACAGTGCCGCGCCGACGATCGCGGCTGCAGCGGCGTCGTCGAGTGCACCGCTGCCGGTGACCAGGCGGTAGATCGCCGGGGCGAAGACGATGTCGATGGCGATTTCGGGGTCGACGGCGGCGCGCAGCTCGCCGCGGGCGACGCCGCGATCCCAGATCGCCCGGGCCACTCGCCGCCGCGATTGAATGAACACGTCCCGCAACTCGGCGTGGACCAGGGGATCGAACTGGGCCTCGCCGACCAGCTGGGCGAAAACACGGCCACTCGTCGTGTTGTAGAAGTGCATCACGCCCGCCAGCACGATGCAGAAGTCTTCGCGGGCCGACCCGGTGTCGGGGTCGGGTGCCTCGGCCAACATTTCCGAAAGGAACGCCTCGACGGCGACGGTGTACTTGTTCGGCCACCACTTGTAGATCGTTGCCTTGCTGGCCCCGCTGCGTGCCGCGATCAGCTCGGTGGTCATCGCCCGGAGGCCGACCTCCTGCATCAACTCCGACGCCGCACGCAGGACGGCGGCCCTGGACTGCTCGCTGCGAGGCCGCCCGGGCCGGGCCTTTGCCGGGGCGAGCGAAGCGACGGGGGATGTCGACTGGGTGTCGGCAAGGTGTTCGGTCATCGGTCAATGATCATTGGCAACGCTGGACGTCGATACTGAACACATCGTTCAGTATCAATCACCGGGGCGCGTCCCGCAGCTCGGCTGGCGGTTGAGGAAGGCTGCGATCTCCCTGGCGGTCTGCTCGGGCTGGTCGAGCATGATCAGCACGTTCGCGTCGTCGACGTAGCGCAGCGTCCCGTTCGTCAGTTCGGCGAGCCGAGTCGCGTGGTCGTCTGGCATGACCGGGTTGTGGCTCCACAGCACGAGGACGTCGCCGTCGAACGCGGCCAGCCGCTCGGTTCCGCGGATCAGCTCGGACTTCACGAACCTGGTGCGGGCGTACTTGACGAGGTCTCGTCGAATCAGCTTGTCCTGCAACGCAGCATCGAACCAACGGTCCACGATGTGCTGGGCGATGGGCTTCTTGGCCATCATGCCGAACATCAGGTACTGCTTGCGGATCCAGCCAACGCGCAGCTGACGCATGGCGATCGCCACCGTGAGCGGGCTGCGCGTCACCACCCAGGTGAGCTTGCCGGGAAGGCCGGGCGGGAAGTTCTCGAACGCCTCGGCCGGACAGATCACCAAGCTGGCAACCCGTTTGTCGCGGCCGATGTCGGTCAGGAAGATCGCGCCACCCCAGTCGGTGACGACCAGCGTGACGTCGGTCAGGTCGAGTGCGTCGAGGAAGTCCGCGACGATGCCGACCATGCCGGGCATCGTCAGGTCGGCATCCTCGCGCATCGGCACTCGATGTCCGCCCATCGGCAGCACGGGTAGTAGGTAGCGATGGCCGGACGGCAGTAGGGGCAGCGTCAGATCCCATTGCGCATCGTTCATCAAGAGGCCGTGCAGCAGCACTACCGGCGGTCCGTCCGAGTCGCCCTCCTCGCGGTATTCGACAGTTCCCGCATCGAGCTCTACCGACTTCACATAGACCGACCTCCAATAGAACAACGATTCTAGAACGTATGCTCTAGTCTGTCTTCAGGAGGCCACGTTGGCAAGGACCACCCGAGAATCGATCCTCACAGCCGCGGCAGAGCTGATGCGGCACAAGGGCTATGGCGCGGTCGGGATGAAGGACGTCGTCGCGGCGTCCGGGGCACCGATCGGCTCGCTCTACCACCACTTTCCCAGCGGCAAGGCGCAGATCGCGCGCGAGGCGCTGACCAACGCGGGCACGGCCTACGGGCTGCTGATCCCGACCCTCGTCGATCCGCACGACGATCTCGGCGAGGCCATCGCGTCGGTGTTCGCGCAGGCTGCCGCCGACATGGCCGAAACCGGCTTCGCCAACATGTGCCCGGTGGCCAGCGTCGCCGCCGAGGTCGCCGACACGATCGAGGAACTCCGCGACGCCGCGGCGGGTATCTTCACCGCCTGGCTCGACGACGGCACCGCGTACTTCGCCGCGCGGGGGATTCCGGACGACGAAGCGCGCGACCTGGCCGTCGCGCTTGTCGGTGCGCTGGAGGGGGCCTTCGTGCTGGCGCGGACCCTGCGCGACACCGAACCGTTGCTGGCCGCGGGTCGCGTGCTCGCGCCGCGGTACCGGGGCGTTCGGATGCTGTCGCGTGTCGTGCCGCTAGAGGTCGGATCCGCCCGCTAGGCTCTCGAACAACTGTTCGGGAAGGGGAATGCTGGTGCGCGTGATGGGCGTCGACCCTGGGCTGACGCGGTGCGGGCTGTCCGTCATCGAGAGCGGCCGCGGCCGCCAGGTCATCGCGCTCGACGTCGACGTGGTCCGCACGCCGTCGGACCAGCCGCTGCAGATACGGCTGCTGACCATCAGCGACGTCGTCGAGCACTGGCTGGACACCCACGTACCGGACGTGCTCGCGATCGAGCGGGTGTTCGCCAACCAGAATGCAAACACGGCGATGGGCACCGCGCAGGCGGGCGGCGACATCTCCCTCGCCGCCGCCAGGCGCAACATCGACGAGCACTTCCACACCCCCAGCGAGGTGAAGGCCGCCGTCACCGGCAACGGTCGCGCCGACAAGGCTCAGGTCACCGAGATGGTCACCAGAATCCTTGGGCTGCAGACCAAACCGACGCCCGCCGACGCCGCGGACGCGCTCGCCCTTGCGATCTGCCATTGCTGGCGCGCACCGATGATCGCGCGGATGGCTGCGGCCGAGGCGATGGCCGCCGAACAACGCAAGAAATA
>JAOPVF010000523.1 GCA_025963195.1 Mycobacterium sp.
CGGGCCGAGCATCATGCATCCTCCTTCGTGCCCCGGGTCGCTTCGCTCTCCCCCGCAAGCGGGGGGACCCCCAGCACCGGGACGATCAGTCGCGTCAACAGACCCCCGTGGTAGAACGTCGACTCCAGGTCGTCGATCTTCTCGATCTCGCCGAACCGCACTCGCCGGGCACCGGTGCGCATGAACACACAGCACCAGATCACCCCGGAGTAGACGTAGAACCACCGTAGGTCACCCAGTTCGGCACCGGTCAGACGCGTGTAGGTCTCGCGGACGTCCTCCTCGCGCATCACGTCGGGCAACCCTGGCAGGCCGGCCAGGCCGGCGAGTTCCTGGAACACCATGTGCGCGAAGATGATCCACGACACGTCGAGCTCGCGCGGGCCGACCGTCGCCATCTCCCAGTCAAGCACCGCAACGGGGCGGAAGTCCTCGTAGAGCACGTTGCCGATGCGCGAGTCACCCCACGTCAACACGGACTGCGAAGCGGCGACGTCGGCGGGGAAGTTGTCCTCGAGCCAGGTTAATGCGCGCTCGACCAACTCCGAGCGGCCGGCGTCGCGCGCCGCGAACTCATACCAGTCCTTCAGCCAGCCGAAGTGTCTGCGCAGCGGGGTGTCGCCCGGTGGGTCGACCTCGGTAACGAAGCCGAACGTCTGCTCGGCGTCGGGTATCGCGTGCAGCTTCGCGAGCACTTCGACAGTGGTGTCCTGCAGTTCGCGCTGTCGCTCGACGGGTGCGTCGGCGAGCCAGTTGTCCCCGAACGTGTAAGGCATGACGTCGGGAGGGACGATGCCGGACACGTGATCCATCAGGAAGAACGGCGTACCCAGCACGTCGCCGCTGGTGTCGATCCAACGCACCACCGGCACCGGCACGTCGGTCAGCTCTCCGACCAGGCGGATGACCTCGAATTGGTGGTCGAGGCGGTAGTCCTTGAACACCGGGACGTCCTCGGCGCGCGGTGCCACCCGGGCCACCCACTTCTGTTCGACGGATTGCCCGTCTTTCTCCCACCGGCCGGTCAGAATGATGGTCTCCGACGACATTCCGTTGGACTCGACGCCGCTTTCGACCGTCACGTCCGGGGCCACGCCTCCGGGCATCACGGTGGACAGCCACTGCGACATCACCGAGGGGAGAGTGGTGACGTCTCGCGAGGAGTGCTGCAGGCGGCTGATTTCTTCGACCGCCGGTTCGGTTGCCACAGGTTTACCCTTCCAAGCAATTACGCTACGGTTCGTAGCGTTATGAAAGCAGAGCCGCCCGTGGTTGACAAGGCCGCGCGCACGCGAGGAGCACAAATAGCGTCTGCCTCAGGCCGCCCACGCGACCCGCGTATCGACGCTGCCATACTCGGCGCGACCGCGGATCTGCTCGTCGAAATCGGTTATTCGAATCTGACGATGGCCGCCGTGGCGGAGCGGGCAGGCACCACCAAGACCGCGCTGTACCGCCGCTGGTCGAGCAAGGCAGAACTCGTCCACGAGGCGGCCTTCCCGATCGCGCCGACCGCATTGACGGCACCCGAGGGCGACATCGCAGGCGACGTGCGGTCGATGATCGCGGCTACTCGCGACGTGTTCAGTAGCCCAGTGGTGCGCGCGGCGCTGCCGGGGCTGATCGCGGACATGGCCGACGATGCCGACCTGAACGCTCGTGTGGTGGGCCGCTTCACCGGCGTGTTCGGCGTGGTGGGGGCGCGGCTGGCGCATGCCGTGCGTCGAGGCCAGATCCATCCCGACGTCGACGCCGGCCGATTGATCGAGATCATCGGCGGGGCAACGCTTCTCCGCCTGCTGCTGGCACCCGACCAGGAACTCGACGAGGAGTGGGTCGACCAGACCACCGCGATCGTGGTGCATGGTGTGATGCCGGAACGGGTGACACCGCAACCATTTCCGACCGATTGGACTACTGCGCTCGTCCTGGTGCCGCATCCCGACGACGCCGAATACGGGTGCGCGGCGGCCGTCGCCAAGTGGACAGCGGCGGGCAAGACCGTGCACTACGCGTTGGCATCGCGCGGTGAGGTGGGCATCGAGGGCATGCCGCCCGAGCAGGCCGGCCCGCTGCGCGAACGCGAACAACGGCGCTCGGCCGCCATCTGCGGGGTCAGCGACGTGCAGTTCTGGGACTTCCCCGACGGCGACATCCGCGATACTTCTGCGCTGCGCACCAAGATCGCCGAGACCATCACCGCACTGGCACCCGAGATGGTCGTCACGATCTTCGGCGGAGCGCAGTGGGCGTCCGGTGTTCCGAACCAGCGCGACCACATCGAGTTCTCCAATGCCGTTGCCGCGGCATATGATTCGTTGTCCGATCCCCCGATATGGCTTTTTGAGTGCGGCCCCGACATCACCCACGGTGAGGTGGTGGACGACCACGTCGAGACGGCGGTGGACTCACTCGTGGCGCACGCCGTGTACCTCTCGGTGCTCGACCCCGACACACCCATCGAAGAGCAAGCCCGCAACGAGGTCGACGCGGAGACGCCCCCGCGACCGGAGTTCGGCGGCCGGCGCACGGTGGCGTTCATTCAGCGAAGGCCCGTGACGTGATGCCGGTGGTCGCGACGCGGGCAGGGAAGGTGCGTGGCATGACCCAGGGCGGCGTTGAGGTGTTCCGTGGAATCCCTTACGCGCAGCCGCCGGTCGGGCGGCTGCGATTCGCCGCGCCGGCGCCGCACGATGAGTGGGATGGCGTGCGGGACGCGCTGGAGTTCGGCCCGCCGCCACCTCAGCCCGAGCTGGTCACGTCGACCGACGAGTGGCTGACCGTGAACGTCTGTACCCCCAGCACCGAAGCGACTGGACTGCCGGTGATGGTGTGGATCCACGGCGGCAGGTTCACCTCTGGCTCCACCGACGACCCCGCATACGACGGTGCCCGGCTCGCGGCCGGTGGCGTGATCGTGGCCAGCATCAACTACCGCGTCGGCGTCGAGGGCTACATGCTGATCAACGGCGCCCCGCCCAATCGCGGATTGCTCGACCAGATCGCCGGATTGCGTTGGGTCAACGAGAACATCGCCGCGTTCGGCGGAGATCCGGGGAACGTCACGGTGTTCGGCGAGTCGGCGGGTGCCGCATCCGTGGCGCTGCTCGCGTGTGTGCCGTCAGCGGTCGGGCTGCTGCGTCGGGGCATCACCGAGAGCGTGCCCGCGGTGATGTTCGGCGTCGATCTCGCTGGCGACATCGCGGGCATGATCGCCGGCCAGGTCGGGCGCCGCCCAACGCTTTCCGACCTCGCCGCGGTGCCCGCGAAGGATTTGGTCGACGCCGCGACGGAGGTCGAGGCGTCGGCACTCGGGCGCGAGGATCGATGGGGCTACGGCCGGGCGGTACGCGGTGCGATCTTCGGGCCCGTGGTGGACGGAACCGTCGTGCCAGCAACTCCGTGGCGGGCGATGGCGGCGGGCGCGGCCCGAGACGTCGAGTTGATCATCGGGCACAACCGCGACGAGTACAACATCGTCATCGCAGGGGCCGGCGGCCCTCACACCGTCACCGAGGCCGCGTCGGAACGGGCCTTGCGCAAGCTGCCGCCACGGCCGAGTGGCGCCGACGACTACCGGGCAGCCCATCCCGGCGCCGATCACGCCGAGCTGTACCAGATCGTCTGCTCGGACTTCGTGTACCGGATGCCGAGCCTGCATCTGGCCCAGGCACACGCCGCCGCCGGTGGTCGCACGTATCTCTACGAATTCTGTTGGGATGCAACACCGATCGGCGCAGCGCACACCGTCGAGATCCCCGCCGTGTTCGGTACCCTCGACTCGCCGTACGGCGCCCAGCTCTACGGGACGCCACCGTCACCACGAGCCGTTGCGCTCTCCGACGCCATGGGACGAGCCTGGCGGTCGTTCGCCGCGAATGGCGATCCGGGCTGGCCGGCATACGACGCAACGGACCAACTCACCCGCGTGTTCGGTGCCGAGTCGACGGTCGTACGCTATCCCGAGCAGGTGTCGCAGGCGATCTGGGCCGGCTACGAGTTCGAGCCGTTCCCGCTGCGCGCGCCGGTCAGCGAGTGATCTGCGACTTGTTCGCGCGCATGACGTCGAGGCGGCGTTGCTCCAGCCCAGCCAGGTCGTGTACCTGGGCACCGGCGTCGACCACCTCGCCGGTCATCGACATGCGCCGCGCCATCGCCGCGCCGACGACCTGGGGCAGTCGGGCGGTCATCCCGCCGCCGGGCAGGATCCCCACGCGCGCATGCGTATCGACGAAGAACGCCCGCTCCGAAGCGATCAGGAAGTCGCAGCCAAGCGCCAATTCGAGCCCGCCGGTCACCAGCGCGTCGTCGGTCACGATCGCACGCTAGCTCGTGAACTGGACCGCGTGGTCGACCAGGTCGAGCAGCGGCTGCGGCAGTGCGCCGAGCGCCAGCGTGACGGCGGCCGTCAGGGTGACCGTCGCGGTGCTCAACGCACTCGGCACGACGACCGTCGGCGGGTCGGCGGGCGGTTCGGTGAAGAACATCAGCACGATCAGCCGCACGTAGAAGTAGGCGGCGACGGCGCTGGCGACGACCCCGACGATCACCAGTGGTGCCGCACCGCCCTCGGCGGCGGCCTTGAACACCGCGAACTTCCCGACGAAGCCGCTGGTCAACGGAATGCCCGCGAAGGCGAGTAGGAAGAGCGAGAACACGACGCCGACCAGGGGATGCTGCCGTCCGAGTCCGGCCCAGCGGCTCATGTCGGTCTCTTCCTCGCCTGCGGCGTTGCGCACCAGACTCACCACGGCGAAGGCGCCGAGGGTGCTGAACCCGTAGGCGAACAGGTAGAACAACGTCGCCGAGAGACCGGTGGGATTGAGCGCGATGACGCCGGTCAAGATGAACCCGGTGTGCGCCACCGAGGAGTAGGCAAGCATGCGCTTGACGTCGCTCTGCGCCACCGCCGTCACCGTGCCGACCACCATGGTGAGGATCGCGATCGCCCACATGACGGGCCGCCAGTCGTCCTCGAGCCCGGGAAGGGCGACGTAGAAGATGCGCAGCGTCGCACCGAATGCCGCGATCTTGGTGGCCGCCGCCATGAATGCGGTGATGGGTGTCGGGGCACCTTGATAGACGTCTGGGATCCACGAATGGAACGGCACCGCACCGACTTTGAACAGCAGGCCCACCGAGAGCAACGCCATGCCGATCAGTGCCAGCGACGGGTTGTCCGAACTCGAAGCGACCTCGTCGCGGATCCCGCTCAGACTCAGCCCGCCGGAGTAGCCGTAGAGAAGGGCGATGCCGTACAGGAAGAATGCCGATGCGAACGCGCCGAGCAGGAAGTACTTCAGCGCGGCTTCCTGCGACATCAGTCGCCGTCGCCGGGCCAGGCCGCACATCAGGTACAGCGGCAGCGAGAACACCTCGAGCGCGATGAACATGGTCAGCAAGTCATCGGAGGCGGGGAACAACATCATGCCGCCGACCGCGAACATGGTCAGTGGGAAGATCTCCGTCTGTGCCACACCGGTCTTCGTCGCGATCTTCTCTGCGACGCTGCCCGGTACCGCTGCGGCTTGTGAGGTGAACGCGTCGAGACCGCTCGCCCCGACTTCGGCGCCCACCTCGGCAGGAAGGCGGCGCTCGGCCATCAGCAACGTGCCGAGGAGACCGACCAGCAGCAGCGTGCCCTGCAGGAAGAGTGCGGGCCTGTCGACCGCAACGGCGCCGGCGACTGCGGTCTGCCCCTGCGCCGAGTGCAGATCCATCCACGCCTTGACCACGGCCACCAGAGCGGCGAGTTGACCGCCGATGGCCAGCGCCAGCTGCACGCGGTAACGGGCGCCGCGGGGGAGGAACGCCTCGACGAGAACGCCGATGACGGCGACGCCGAACACGATCAGCATCGGCAACAACAGCCAGTATTCGACTGACGGTGGCGTGACGGTCATTTCGGTGCCTCCGCCACCCGGGGCGCCGGGTCCTGTTGGTCGATGGTGGTCAACGTGTGGCTCACGGCGGGGTTGATCAGGTCGAGGGCGGGCTTCGGGTATACCCCCAACACCAGCAGGATCGCGATCAGTGGAACCACCGCGACGAGCTCGCGGGGCACCAGATCACCCAGCTTCTCGTTGCCGCCCTTGACCGGCCCCGTCATCATCCGCTGATAGGCCCACAGGATGTAGATGGCCGACAGCACCAAGGCGCTCGCCGCGAACACCGCGAATGCGGGGTAACGGGTGAAGGTGCCGATCAGGACCAGGAACTCGCTGATGAACGGCGCCAGACCTGGCAGCGACAGGGTGGCCAGCCCCGCCACCAGGAACGTGCCGGCCAGGATCGGCGCGACCTTCTGCACGCCACCGAAGTCGGCGATGGCCCGGCTTCCCCTGCGGGACACCAGGAATCCCGCGATCAGGAACAGCGCCGCCGTGGAGATGCCGTGGTTGACCATGTACAGCGTCGACCCCGACTGGCCCTGGCTGGTCATCACGAAGATGCCGAGGATGATGAACCCGAAGTGCGATATCGACGTGTACGCGATGAGGCGCATGACGTCGGTCTGGCCGATCGCCACGATCGCGCCGTAGACGATGCCGATCACCGCGAGCGTGATGATCAACGGCCGGAACGTC
>JAOPVF010000410.1 GCA_025963195.1 Mycobacterium sp.
TTTCGCGGAATCCGGACGTCGTGGGTGGGTCCGGCCATGGCGGCGGTCAGGAACGTCAGCGCCACCACCAACAGGATCGCGGGCAGGTGCCGCCAGCGCGACGACCGCTTCGGTGCGACGCTCTCCAACAGCTCCATGTTGGCGAAGCGCAGCATCCGTTTCTGGCGCCGCATCTGCACAACGACGTAGAGCCCGACCACGGCGAGGACCACCAAGAGGAAAAGGAAGTACCAGGCGTGTTCGAAGCCCGAAAGCGTCATCGGACCGAGCAACGGCAATGTCATGTGCAGCTAGTCATTTCGGTCTAGCGGCCAGCGGTGAGGGCACCGCGGCGGCGATTGGCGGCAACGAACCTGACCACGTCCGCGATCCAGTCCCTGTCGGTGCGCAGGGTCATCAGTGGCGCGCCGCAGCGGCGAAGCGTACGGGCCACCTCGGCGCGGTGGGCCTCCGCGGCCTTGGCGAAGTCGGCGCGCAACTGTGCATCGATGGTGAACTCGCGGGTGACCCCGGACTCGGTGTCCTGCAGGATCACCTCGCCGACGTCGGGCAACTCGACGTCGCGCGGGTCGACGATCTCGACGCCGAGCACCTCGTGTCGTCCCGCGATGGCGCGCAATGGCCGCATCCAGTCGATCGGGCCGAGGAAGTCACTGATGATCACCGCCATGCCGCGGCGCCGTTCGGGACGGCGCAGCGCGTCGATCGCGGCACCGAGGTCACCGCGCACCCCGAGCGGCGCCTTGGGCGTGGTGGCGATGGCCCGCAACAACTCCTGTTCGTGCAGGCGGCCCGACAGCGCGGGCACCCGCCTGGTGACGTCACCGTTGGTGATGATCGCGCCGAGCCGGTTGCCACCCCCGCTGTTCAGGAACGCGATGGACGCCGCTGCCGCCACGGCGAGGTCACGCTTCTCACACCCGGCGGTGCCGAAGTCCAGGCTCGCGGACACGTCGACCACCAGCCAGGTCTCCAGCTCGCGGTCGGCGATCATCTGTCGGACGTGCGGGTGTGTGGTGCGCGCCGTCACCGACCAGTCCATCCGGCGCACGTCGTCACCGGGCTGGTAAATGCGCGACTCCCCGGGCTCCGAACCCGGACCCGGCATCAATCCCTGATGATCACCGTGCAGGACGCCGTCCAGCTTGCGGCGCACGGTCAGCTCGAGCTTGCGCAGCGCCGCCGACAGCGCGGGGTCGCGAATCTCGCCGCGCTGCAGTGACGGCAGATCGACACGGCCTGGTGCGCCCCCGGAAGACCGAGTCACCGACCGCTGGCCGCGGCCGCCGCGGGCATGGCGGGTGCCACCGAATGACCTTGCTGCGGAATGGCATTCACCTGAGGCAGCCCAACCGTCTGAAGGATTCGGTTGATCACGGTCTCCGAGGAGATCTCGTCGGCGAGCGCATCGTAGGTGAGCACCAGACGGTGCCGCAGCACGTCAGGGATGACCTCGACGACGTCCTGTGGGATGACGTAGTCGCGGCCACGGATCAGCGCCAGCGCGCGCGAGGACGCGATGATGCCAAGCGAGGCGCGCGGCGATGCGCCGTACGCGATCCACGCCTTGGCGTCGGGCATGCCGAACTTGTCGGGCTCGCGGGTCGCCGTGACGACGCGGACGACGTAGTCGACCAGGGCGTGGTGCACGAAGATGTTCGAGGCGACGTCCTGCAGCCTCAGCAGGTCGCCGGGATTGAGGATCTGCTTCGGCTGGGGCGGCGTGACGCCCATCCGGTAGATGATCTCGCGCTCTTCCTCGGGCGTCGGGTAGTCGATGTTCAGCTTGAACAGGAAGCGGTCGCGCTGCGCCTCGGGCAGGGCGTAGACGCCTTCCTGCTCGATCGGGTTCTGCGTCGCCATGACGAGGAACGGACTCGGCAGCGGGAAGGTCTTGCCGCCGATCGACACCTTGCGCTCGGCCATCACCTCGAGAAGGGCCGACTGCACCTTGGCGGGAGCACGGTTGATCTCGTCGGCCAGGAGGAAGTTGACCATCACGGGGCCGACCTCGATGTCGAACTCCTCCTTGCCCGCCCGGTAGATGCGGGTACCGACGATGTCGGTGGGCACCAGGTCGGGGGTGAACTGGATGCGTGCGAACGTGCCGCCGACGACCTTGGCGAAGGTCTCGACCGCCAGCGTCTTGGCCACGCCCGGCACACCCTCGAGGAGGACGTGCCCCTTGGCGAGCAGGCCGACGAGCATTCGCTCAACGAGCCGGTCCTGGCCGACGATGATGCGCTTGACCTCGAAGATCGCGCGCTCGAGCGTGTGTACCTCACCCTGAAGTCCGCCAGCCTGCTGGCCTCCGTTGGGCGGTGCCTGCTGGGTTCCCGGCGCGAAGCCCTGCGTCGGGCCCTGGCCGGGGAAACCTCCTGCGCCCTGCGGCGGCCCACTCGGTGACGTCATTCAGCTTCCTCCACATGTTCTTGGTCGATCCCGGTGGCGCCAAAGCCACTCGGCGGACGCTCCCCGTCAACTATTCCAGGCACTTCGGGATCCGTCGACGTGCCCTGCCCCGAGATGGTCTCGATCAAGACTCGATGAAGCGGACCAGGTGCGGTGACATGCCCGCCATTCGCACCGGGCTGACGGTCACCTTCCCCGCACTACCGGAGGCTTCGAGCATCTTGCCGCCGCCGAGATAGATCGTGACGTGTTGGCTGCCGCCGGGGCCGTAGAAGATCAGGTCACCACGCTTGGCCTGATTCGGCGCGATCGGCCTTCCTGCGTTGTACTGGTCTCCCGAGTACTTCGGGATCTGCACGCCCACGCCGGCGAACGCGTACCGCGTGAAGCCCGAGCAGTCGTAGCCGACCTTGCCAGTGTCGTAGTCGACGCCTTCGCTGGGACCGTTGAGCGCGCCGCCACCCCAGGAGTACGGCACGCCCATCTGCGATCCCCCACGCCGGATCACGTATTCGATCGCCTGCGGGCCGCGGACCCTGCCGCCGGGGTTCGCGCCTGCCGACGGCGATGGTGCGAGACCGATGCTCTGCAGGAACTGGCTGCCAAGGCTCTGCGTGGTCTGCAGGGCGAGCTGACTCACCGAGAACGCCGCGTTCGCGGCTGCCACCGGGTCGCCTGGCCCGCCGGAGCTGGCGACCTTCGGCAACGTCGGGTCCCAGGCCCCGCCGTCCGGGTCGGCCGAGGCGGTCGCCGCAGCGCCGACCATCAGGGCGAGCGCACACATCAGTGGCACGCACAGCTTGGCAAGACGAGAGAACAACGGGGGCAAGGCAATCACCATCAGTATTCGATATAGCGGATGACGTACGGCGTCATGCCGCTCGTCCGTACGGGCGAGACCTTGACGTTCGACCCGGTGTATGGCGCCTCGAGCATCTGCCCGTCACCGAGATAGAGAGCCACGTGCTGGCTGCCGCCGGGGCCGTAGAAGATGACGTCACCCCTGCGCATCTGGGAGGACGGAATCTTGCGGCCCATGTCGTACTGGGAACCGGAGTAGTGCGGCAGCTTGATGCCGACCCCGGCGAAGGCGTACAGGATCAGGCCGGAGCAGTCGAAACCGACTGTGCCCGAACCGGAGTCGATGCCGTTGCTCGGCCCAGCGGCGTTGCCGCCACCCCACGAGTACGGGACGCCCATCTGCGATCCGGCGCGCTTGATGACGTACTCCGACGCGTCTCTGCCGTAGACGCGGGGTATCGCACCGTTGGTGAAACCGCTTGGAGTGGGCAGGATCCCGAGTTTCTGCAGGAAGCTGCGCCCCATGTCGGCGGTGGCCTGTGCGGAGCTCGAGGCGATGCCGAGGATCGTGTTGATGATCGCGATCGGGTCGCCGCCGACGAACGCACTGGGGATCGCGGGCAGCGTGACGTCCCATTCGCTGTTGGCGCCAGGGGCCGCTGCGGCTGGGGCGCGATCCCAATTGGCCGCCGGGTCACTCGCCGCTGCTGGCGTCGCAGGCGCAGCTGCGGGTGCGGCTGCCCGCGGTGCTGCCGGGCCAGCCGGTGCCGACCACTGCTGCCTGGCCTGCTCGAGCTTGGCCTGCGCAGCCGATCGTTCCGCGGTGAGCCGGTCCAGCTCGGCCTGCTGCCCGCCAAAGGTCTTCTGGGCGTCGGTGAGCGCCGTGACGGCAGCGTCCTGGCTGGTCTGCGCGTCGATGACGGCCTGGTCGGCCTTCTGCTTGGCCAACCGCGCGGCCGACTCCCGGTTGACCTGCTCGGTGCGGGTGCGCTGCAGGTTGGCGATGACCTGCTGGCTGCTGAGCGACAGCGTCTGCCCGGTGGCTGCGGTGTCGAGGATGTCGGCGGGATCGGTGGCGGTCACGTACGACGCCGACGGCCCGTTCACGTAGGTCGATGCCGCGAACTGGTCGAACCTCTTCTGCGCTGCGGCGATGGCGGCGTTGGCGTCGTCGAGGCCCGCCTGGCCGGCGTCGACCTCGCGCTGGGCGGCCGCTGCGGCGTCACGTGCGGTCTGAACGTCGACGATGGCCTTGTTGACGCTCTCCTGCTGGGTCTGGATGGCCGCGCCGAGATCCTGCAGCTTCTGGTTGGCGTTGGCGACGGCGGCTACGAGCGTCGCGATGCCCTCGGGGCTGGCGGGTTCGGCGAAGGCAGTGCACGTGCCGTGGGTGCAAATGGACGCGGCCATGACGGCGACCGCGATCGCGGCCGCTCCGAATCGTCCGCGCAGCCGCGATGCAGAGGCGCGAGATGGGCGTCTCATTGGCTCGTGATCTCCTCGGGCTCGACGCGAACGCCCCGGTACGTTCGTCGGGTGCCATGTCACAGGAGTCACTTGAACAACAACTGCAACAGCAGGCACCTTTTGCACCGTACGTCACATCAAGCTCTAAAGAAACGTTAGTAACAAATTACAAGTCTGTAATTGGAATGAGCGTTATCGAATGGTGATCTTGAAATTCACCAAGCGCGTTTTGCGGTCAGTCAGTAGACGTGACGGGCGCCTCGGCTGGTGCCTCGAAGACGGCCGACCGCCGGGCGCGAACCTGCAGCATGCGGGTGCCCACGGCGGCCACTGCCACCCCCAGTATGAGAATGATCGTGAATGGCGTCCACGGGAAATGTGATGCCGTCAACTCGCCGACGAAATTCTGCGACGACAGAACTGGATTGCCCGTCTTCGCAACGTCCTGACCCGCCTCCAAATCGACGCGGTCGAACTGCCTGCTGTACGTACCTGCGAAGAACGGGCTGATGGCCAGCACCGTCGAATCGGGGTGCTGCTTGCCGACCTCGGTGGCGATGTCACGCAGCGGAGTGTCGATCGGCGGGTTGGTCGGGATCACCACGATCTTCAGGTCGATGCCCTTGGCTGCCGCGTCGGCCACGACTTGCTTGAGCGCGGCGACGTCGGCGCCGGGTGCGCTCACCCCGTCGGCGGCGACGGCGGCGTTGACCGCGTTCATGTCCACGTCGGGCGGGATGTAGTCCGGCAGGAAGGGGATGACGTGCGGTCCGGTCACAGGGGCACGCTACCGCGACTCCCGATCGACTGGCAGCAGGCACGTATGAGGACAAGACTGGGAGCCGCCAAGGGGTCGTTTACAGGACAAGCGTACTGTTAGACTCGTGAGTGCCGGCGACACAGCCCGTCACGGCGACAACTAGACCGGGAGTTGAAGTGAGCAGCGGAAATACGACCAATTCGTCCCTTAACTCATTTGGTGCCCGCGACACACTGAAGGTCGGGGACAACAGCTACGAGATCTACCGCCTCGACGCGGTCGCAGGCACCGAGAAACTCCCATACAGCCTCAAGGTGCTCGCCGAGAACCTTCTCCGCACCGAGGATGGCGCCAACATCACCAAGGAGCACGTCGAGGCGATCGCGAACTGGGACCCCAGCGCGGACCCCAGCATCGAGATCCAGTTCACCCCCGCCCGCGTGGTGATGCAGGACTTCACCGGTGTGCCCTGCATCGTCGACCTGGCCACCATGCGCGAGGCGGTCGGCGACCTCGGCGGCGATCCCGACAAGGTCAACCCGCTGGCCCCCGCCGAGATGGTGATCGACCACTCCGTGATCGTCGATGTGTTCGGCAAGCGGGACGCGTTCGAGCGCAACGTCGAGATCGAATACTCGCGCAACGGCGAGCGTTACCAGTTCCTGCGCTGGGGCCAGGGCGCCTTCGACGACTTCAGCGTCGTGCCCCCCGGCACCGGCATCGTTCATCAGGTCAACATCGAGTACCTGGCGCGGACCGTGATGGTCCGTGATGGCAACGGAACCAAGATCGCCTACCCGGACACCTGCGTTGGCACCGACAGCCACACCACCATGGTCAACGGTCTCGGCGTCCTCGGCTGGGGCGTCGGCGGTATCGAGGCCGAGGCCGCGATGCTGGGCCAGCCCGTCTCGATGCTCATCCCCCGCGTCGTCGGGTTCAAGCTGACCGGCGAGATCAAGCCGGGCGTGACCGCCACCGACGTGGTGCTCACCGTCACCGACATGCTCCGCAAGCACGGTGTGGTCGGCAAGTTCGTCGAGTTCTACGGTGCGGGCGTGGCCGAGGTGCCGCTGGCCAACCGCGCCACCCTGGGCAACATGAGCCCCGAATTCGGTTCCACCGCAGCGATCTTCCCGATCGACGAGGTGACCGTCGACTATCTGCGGCTCACCGGTCGTACCGACGATCAGCTCGCGCTGGTCGAGGCGTACGCCAAGGCCCAGGGCATGTGGCACGACCCCGAGAAGGAACCGGTCTTCTCCGAGTATCTCGAACTCGACCTCGGCGACGTGGTGCCATCCATCGCCGGCCCCAAACGGCCCCAGGACCGCATTCAGCTGTCCGACGCCAAGAATGCGTTCCGCAAGGACATTCACAACTACGTCGAGGAGAACTACCCCACCCCGGAGACCAAGCTCGACGAGGCCGTCGACGAGTCGTTCCCGGCCAGCGATTCGGTCTCGTTGTCCTTCGCCGACGATGGGGAATCCGACGTGCGCCCGTCGGCGGCCAACGGGTCCGAGGGCAGGCCGTCCAAGCCGATCACCGTGAAATCTGATGAGCAGGGCGAGTTCGTGCTCGACCACGGCGCCGTTGTGGTCGCCGCGATCACCTCGTGCACCAACACCTCCAACCCCTCGGTGATGCTCGGTGCGGCGCTGCTGGCCCGCAACGCCGTCGAGAAGGGCCTGACTTCCAAGCCGTGGGTCAAGACCTCGATGGCACCGGGATCGCAGGTCGTCAGCGACTATTACGACCGGGCCGGCGTCTGGCCGTACCTGGAGAAGCTGGGCTTCTTCCTGGTCGGCTACGGCTGCACCACCTGCATCGGCAATACCGGTCCGCTGCCGGACGCCATCTCCAAGGCCATCAACGACAACGACCTCTCGGTCACTGCCGTGTTGTCGGGCAACCGCAACTTCGAGGGCCGCATCTCCCCCGACGTGAAGATGAACTACCTGGCGTCTCCCCCGCTGGTCATCGCCTACGCCTTGGCAGGCACCATGGACTTCGACTTCGAGACCGAGCCGCTCGGCCAGGACCATGACGGCAAGGACGTGTTCCTCAAGGACATCTGGCCGTCCTCGCAGGAGATCTCCGACGTCATCGCGTCGTCGATCGACCGCAAGATGTTCACCGACAGCTACGCCGACGTGTTCAAGGGTGACGACCGCTGGCGCAACCTGCCCACCCCCGAAGGCAAGACATTCGACTGGGATCCCAAGTCGACCTACGTGCGCAAGCCTCCGTACTTCGATGGCATGCCGGCCGAGCCGGCACCCGTCACCGACATCTCGGGCGCCAGAGTGCTTGCTCTGCTTGGTGACTCGGTGACCACCGACCACATCTCGCCGGCAGGAAACATCAAGGCGGGAACGCCTGCGGCGCAGTACCTCGAGGAGAACGGCGTCGAAAGGAAGGACTACAACTCCTACGGCTCGCGGCGTGGCAACCACGAGGTGATGATCCGCGGCACGTTCGCGAACATCCGGCTCAAGAATCAGCTGCTCGACGACGTCTCCGGTGGCTACACCCGCGACTTCACCCAGTCCGCTAGTGCGAAAGACGCGCCTCAGGCGTTCATCTACGACGCCGCGCAGAATTACGCGGCGGCAGGCACCCCGCTGGTGGTGCTCGGCGGCAAGGAATATGGGTCCGGCTCGTCGCGGGACTGGGCGGCCAAGGGCACCAGCCTGCTCGGCGTGCGCGCGGTCATCACCGAGTCCTTCGAGCGCATCCACCGTTCCAACCTGATCGGCATGGGTGTGGTACCGCTGCAGTTCCCCGCCGGTGAATCGGCGGCCTCGCTGAAGCTCGACGGCACCGAGACGTTCGACATCTCGGGCATCGATGCCCTCAACATCCAGGGCGAGCGAAGCGACGGGGAAGATCAAGGCAAGACGCCGAAGACCATGCACGTCACCGCCACCAAGGAAGATGGCTCGAAGGTCGAATTCGACGCGGTGGTGCGCATCGACACCCCCGGTGAGGCGGACTACTACCGCAACGGCGGCATCCTGCAGTACGTCCTGCGCAACATGCTGAAGACCGGGTAGCGCAACCGGTCATGCCGAGGGTCACCGAGGATCATCTGGCGGCCCGCCGTCGCCAGATTCTCGACGGCGCACGCCGATGCTTCGCGGAGTACGGCTACGAGAAGGCGACCGTGCGGCGTCTCGAACACACCATCGGGATGTCGCGCGGCGCCATCTTTCACCACTTCAAGGACAAGGACACCTTGTTCTTCGAGCTGGCGCACGAGGACGACGAGCGAATGGCCGACGTCGCGTCGCGAGAAGGCCTGATTCAGGTGATGCGGGACCTGCTGGCGGCGCCGGATCAGTTCGACTGGTTGGCCACCCGGCTGGAGATTGCGCGCAAACTGCGCAACGACCCGGCGTTTCACCGAGGCTGGTCGGAGCGTTCGGCGGAGTTGTCGGCCGCCACCGCCGAGCGCCTCCGCCAGCAGAAACAGGCAGGCCGACTGCGCGACGACGTTCCCGGCGGCGTCCTGCAGACCTATCTGGATCTGGTCCTGGACGGCTTGGTGGCGCGGCTAGCGTCGGGCGACGATCCCGAGAATCTCAGTGCCGTACTGGACCTGGTCGAAGCGTCGGTGCGTCAGCAGGGCTAACGAGGGTTGCGGTGGTTGGGTCCGCCGCGGCTGCGCATGGTGGTGCCGGACTCGCGAAGCATGCTGTGCACCGAGCCGTAGGAACGTCCCGTCGCCTCGACCAAGGATCTGATGCTGGCCCCACGTTCGTAGGCGCTGCGCAACTCGGTGAGCATCTCGTCCCGAGATTTGTTCATGTCATGCATCGAGAATCTCCCCACTTTTCCGCGTCTCCGACGTCTCGAGCCGTCCACCGTCTGTTACCCAGGTAGCAGATGGTTCAATCGGGGTGACGCGAAATTGGCCGATGGTGCGGGATCAGGCCAATTCGATGAGATCTCGGTACTCGTCGGACCAGTAGTCCTCGGTTCCGTCCGGCAGCAACACGACGCGCTGCGGATCGAGTGCCTCCGCCGCGCCGGGATCGTGGGTCACCAGCACCACCGCGCCGTGATAGCTGCGCAGCGCGTCGAGCACCTGCTCACGTGACGCGGGGTCCAGGGTGTTGGTGGGCTCGTCGAGCAGCAGCACGTTCGCCGTCGACGCCACCAGACCGGCCAGCGCGAGCCGGGTCTTCTCACCGCCGGACAGGGTGCCAGCTGGCTGATCGAGCTGCGGACCGGTGAACATGAAGGCGCCCAACAGGCTGCGCAGGTCCTGTTCACCGGTGTCGGGCGCGGCGTGCCGGATGTTCTCCCACACCGTCGCCATGCCGTCGATGGTGTCGTGTTCCTGCGCGAAGTAGCCGAGTTTCAGCCCATGGCCGGGCTCGATCACTCCTGCGTCGGCCGTCTCGACGCCTGCGAGGATGCGCAGCAGCGTGGTCTTGCCAGCACCGTTGAGCCCGAGGACGACGACGCGCGAACCCTTGTCGATGGCCAGGTCGACGCCGGTGAAGATCTCCAGCGAACCGTACGTCTTGGTCAGGCCCTTGCCCACGAGTGGGGTGCGACCACACACCGCGGGTGTGGGAAACCTGATCTTGGCGACCTTGTCGGCAACCCGCTCGTCGTCGAGTTCAGAGATCATCCGCTCCGCGCGCCGCAGCATGTTCTGTGCGGCAACGGCTTTGGTGGCCTTGGCACCCATCTTGGCCGCCTGGGTACGCAGCGCGGAGGCCTTCTTCTCGGCGTTCGCGCGTTCGCGGCGACGCCGTTGCTCGTCGGTGGCGCGGGCATCGAGGTACTTCTGCCAGCCCATGTTGTAGACGTCGGCCTCGCCACGGACGGCGTCGAGGAACCAGACCCGATTCACCACGTCGGCAAGCAGTTCGACGTTGTGGCTGATGACCACCAGACCACCTGTGTGGTTCTGCAGGAAGCTGCGCAGCCAGCCGATGGAGTCCGCGTCGAGGTGGTTGGTCGGCTCGTCGAGCAGCAATGTGGTGTCCGATCCGGAACCGGTGTCGGACGCGGCGAACAGGATGCGGCTGAGCTCGACTCGGCGTCGCTGCCCGCCGGACAACGTCCGCAGGGGCTGCGTCAGAACCCGTTCTGGCAGACCGAGACTCGCGCAGATCCGACCCGCCTCGCTCTCGGCGGCATACCCGCCGAGTGCCGAGAACCGCTCTTCGAGCTCACCGTAACGGCGTACGGCCTTGTCGCGGGCGGCGTCATCGGCCACCTCGGCCATCAGCGCCTGCTGCTTCTCCAGATCGGCGAGCAGTGCGTCGAGCCCGCGGGCCGAGAGCACTCGATCCCTGGCCAGCATGTCGAGGTCGCCCTCTCTGGAATCCTGTGGCAGGTAGCCGATCTCACCAGTGCGCTCGATGGCGCCTGCGTAGGGTTCACCCTCGCCGGCGAGGATCCGCATGGTGGTGGTCTTGCCGGCACCGTTGCGTCCCACCAGACCGATCCGGTCTCCGGGCTGGATCCGCAGTGCGGCGCCGTCGATGGACAGCAGCGTGCGCGCGCCGGCGCGGACCTCCAGGTCCGTTGCGGTGATCACGCTGCGTCTCCCTCTGTTCTGTTGCTTGTCTACTTGTCGTCGGTAAAGACCGCGGGACGCTTCTCCGCGCGCGCGGCAACCGCTTCCTCGAAATTGGCGGTGAGTAGTCGCACGAAGAGCTGACCCAGGCCCTCGGCCTGCATATGGGCCTCCAGGCTACCGGCGTCCAGTCCACTCCATAGCGTGCGCTTGGTCAACTCGATTCCCGGCCGCGAGAAGGCGGCGATCCGCTCCGCCATCTGGTAGCAGGTATCGAGCAGGTCGTCGTCGGGAACCGTGCGCGAGACCAGACCGATGCGCTCGGCCTCCTGCGCGTCGATGTCGCGACCCGTCAGCATCGCCTCGAATGCCCGAGACGTCCCGATCGCCTTCGGCAGCAGGTAGGACAGGCCCAGCTCGCTGGCCGTCAGCCCGTTGTTGATTCCGGCGGCGCGGAAGTACGCGCCCGACGCCGCGATCCGGATGTCCGAGGCCAGGGCCAGGCACAATCCGCCTCCGATGGCCGCTCCGTTCACCGCCGCAATGACGGGCTGGTGCATCTTGCGCAGCGCCAGAATGACGTCGTCGAGCACCTCCATCGACCGCAACGCGAACGTGGGTCTGGTCAGGCCGTCGATGTGTGGGACCGAGCCTGCCGACTTGTGGTCGGCGCCCGACGAGAATCCGCGGCCGGCACCGGTGAGCACGACGACGCGGGTGTCGTTGTCGTAGGTGAGCTCTTCGAGGACCTTCTTGAGCGGAACCATGACGTCGAACGCCATCGAATTCATCCGCTCGGGACGGTTCAACGTGACCAACGCCACGTTGGGTCGCGGGTGGTCGACGAGGACGAGGGAATCGCTGGAGTTTTGCTCGCTCACAGGCGAGCACGCTATCGCGTGCTACTCCAGCGCCCGGCCGTTAGTGCTGTTCGGCCTTCGCGTCCTCGGCGATCGCGGCGTCGATGTCGAACTCCTTGATCTTGCTGATGACGTCCTCCAGCTGCGCGGCGGGCAGCATGCCGGAGTGGCGGAAGACCATGTGGCCCTTCTTGAAGGCCATCAACGTGGGGATCGCCTGGATCTCCGCGGCTGCGGCGAGCCCCTGCTCGGCCTCGGTGTCCACCTTGGCGTGGACGACGTCGGGGTGTTTCTCCGACGACGCAGCGAAGGTCGGCGCGAACGCGCGACACGGCCCGCACCAGGACGCCCAGAAATCCACCAGCACGATCTCGTTGTCGTTGACGGTGTCGTTGAACTTTTCGGCGGTGATGTCTTGCGTACTCACACCTCTCCTAACATTGCGATTTACCTGCTTGTTCCCAGCATGTGGTCAAGTCAATCGGGCCAAGGCCGTTTCGGCGTCGAACCCATGGAAGCCATCGAGAGAATCATCGCGCAGTCTGTTCACCCATGTCGGGTCTGCGAGCAACGCCCGACCGATGGCGATGACGTCGAACTCCCCCGACCCGTAGTGGTCGAGCAGTTGGTCGACCGGTGCGGGCGGGATGGGTCCCCCGGCACGACCGGGCGTGAACTCGGTCTCCAAGCCCACCGAGCCGACGGCGATCACCGGCACTCCGGTGACCTTCTTCGTCCACCCGGCCAGCGTGAGTTCCGAGTCGGAGTTGGGGAAGGCGGGTTTGTAGTGCCTGCGGGTGGACGGGTGGAAGACGTCGACGCCTGCGTCCACCAGCGGGGCCAGCAATTCCTGCAGTTCGGCGGGATCGTCGGCGATTGAGGCGGTGTAGTCGGTCTGCTTCCATTGCGAGAACCGGAAGATGATCGGGAAGTCCGGCCCGACGGCGGCGCGCACGGCCGCGACCACCTCGGCGGGGAAGCGAGTCCGTCCGCCGAGTTCGCCGCCGTACCCGTCGGTGCGCAAATTCGTCTTCGCCCAAAGGAATTCGTCGAGCAGGTACCCGTGCGCGCCGTGCAGTTCGACTGCGTCGAAGCCGACGTCGCGTGCATTGCGGGCGGCCTCGGCGTACGAGTCGGCCACACCGGCCAGTTCGTCGGTGCCCAGCGCGCGTCCGATGGGCTCGCCTGCACTGTTCACGCCCGATGGGCTGACGGCGCCGACTCCGTCGGAGTCACGACGTTCGGCACCCTGATGCCAGAGCTGTGCGGCGATCGCTCCGCCGTGCCCGTGCACGGCCTTGGTCACCGCGCGCCACCCGGCCAGTGCGTCATCGCCCGCCATGGTGGGAACGGCGGCCGGATAGCCCGCCTCGGGCTCCGCGAGCCTGACTCCCTCGGTGACGATCAGCCCGACGCCGCCCGCGGCGCGACGCGCGTAGTACGCGGCAACGTCTTCGCCGGGGATCCCGCCGGGCGACGCTGCACGGGTCATGGGTGCCATTGCGAAACGGTTGCGGATCGTCAACGACCGCACGGTCAGGGGCTGGAACAGATCGCTCACGCGCTCGTCGTAGGCCATGGGTTGGTTCAACGTCCTCTCGCCGGGTTCGATTCCGCTGGGCTCATTTCAACGGCGCGCTCAGCCGAAGTTCTTGAACGCATCGAGCAGGCGATCGCGAAACGCCGGGTCCAATTGGTCGTCGCGAATGCTGCCAACAGCGCGCACCGTATCGCGGAACTGCTGAAGGTAGTTCTCGCAGCCGTCGCATTCGAGCAGGTGGGCATCGAACCGGGCGCGGGTGTTCAGGTCCAGTGAGCCGTCCAGGTAGGCGGTGACCAGTTCGACGAGTTCGTTGCAGTCCATGGTCAGACACCTCTCCCAGATAGTCCTCGAGTACGGCTCGCACGGCAGCACGCCCGCGGTGCAGCAGCACGCGTTGATTGGCCACGCTGATGTCCAGCAGGTCGCACACCTCGGCCGAGTCGAATCCGAGCATGTCTCGCAGCGTGACGACGATCCGCTGCCGGTTAGGCAACCCGTCGAGCCCGCGCTTCGCGACGTCGACGAGTTCGCCCTCCAGCAACGACCCCTCCGGGGTGTCGGGAAAGGCGGCCGGCTCGGCGTCCTGTCTCCAGTGGCCCGGCCACGGATCGTCGCTGCCGCGAAACCGGGCC